>CAYMFZ010000043.1:0-18633 GCA_964389585.1 uncultured Pirellulaceae bacterium
ACTTGGGACAGCTATTTTGAAAACACATTTGCCGACCCAGCCGACGTTCGCAAGAGTGCTCGCAAGCTGATGAAGGATGGCAATTCAAACGATGTTGTTTCAATGATTCAAGGCGCAATCAAGCATGATCAGTTTCAGCCTTGGATGCACGAAGCGTTAGTGTTGGCGATGCAAATCGCTGGCAAGCCGCAAATTGAGATCGAACGAGCCATGCTTTCGTCTATTGATCTTTCATCAGACGAAAACGATGTGCTTTACACAGCTCAGTACATGGCTGCTAACAACATGGAGCAACGAGCCCTTCGATTGCTTAAGAGTTTTTCTCGAAGCAATCCAACGCGAACCGAGCCCTATGTGATCGGTTTGCGTGCAGCTAAAAAGATCAATGATCTGGAAGGCATCAAATGGGCGACGGTTGGTGTGTTTGGTCAGGAATGGCCGTACCATCCACAGATCGTCAAGCAAGCCAAATACGCTGCGACTGCCGTTAAGAACACTTTGAAGCAACAAGGTCAACTTGAAGAACTCGCTGCCTACGAAGCTGAATTGAGTGCGGCCCAAGAGCGTGATTGCTTCATCAATGTCAGTTGGACAGGTGACGCCGATCTCGATCTTTACGTGATGGAGCCAGGTGGCACGACTTGTTCTCGATTAGTTCGTCGAACTTCAGCGGGCGGCGTTTTAATGGGCGATCGCTACACTCCTAAGGCTGGTATCTCAGGTCAAATCTCTGAGCAGTACATCTTGCCAAAGGGTTTTGCTGGTGACTATCGCTTGATCATCAAACGTGTTTGGGGCGAAGTCGCTTCAGGTAAGGCGACGGTTTCAATTCACAACCATTACAAGTCCGAAAAAGAATCTTCGCTGACTAAGCAAGTCGAGCTTGATGAAAAAGGTGCGATCGTTTTGTTCGCACTTGATCAAGGTCGTCGAACTGAATCGTTAGAGGATCACGAAATCCAAACCGTTGTGCGACGGCAAATGGTTGCCAACCGAAACGCACTTGCTCAAGACGTTTCTGACAACTATTCCTCTGGTGCAGCCAGCGATTACTACAGTGATCTGCTTGCCGACACCAATGGAACCGTCAGTGACTTGGTAAGTCGACGACGTGGTTCTGGTGTCGTTGGTTACACTCCGATTATCACGCCGATTTTCGAAGGAACGTTCTTTACTGTAAACCACGCGACAACGGCTGATCGACTTCACGTCATGGTTAGTGTTTCGCCTACGTTCTCACAAATCACATCGGTTTCGACCTTCAACATCCTCGGTGATGCTGCGACTGCCCAAGGCGTCGCCAGTAGCATTGGCGGTGGTGGAGGCGGCGGCCAAGGTGGCGGTGGAAACCAAGGCGGCGGAGGTGGTGGAGCCGGCGGTGGTGGTGTCTTTTAAGACCTCATCCCAAAGACCTCATTGCACAATGAAAATTTTCAAAGCCGTTCATCTCAAGATGAACGGCTTTTTTTTGTGCATTTGTCGAATGAGAAAGTTCATCGAATGCTGAGCTACTTGTCGAATGCAAAGTTGGGAACTAACCTTCGCTTCGCATCAGGTTTGGCGCTATTTCACGGAGTGAAATGCCACTTTGGCATTGTGGCCGTTCACTCCGTGAACGAGCGCCGACTCCGAGCGAAGCGAAAGAGGAGCGCGAATCCGAAGCGAAGCGAAAGAGGATCGCGAATCCGAAGCGAAGCGAAAGAGGATCGCGAATCCGAAGCGAACGACAGAGGATCGCCGACTCGGAACGAAGCGACAGACGAGCTCCGACTCGCCGAAGCATCAGAGGCCAAATAAACAATCGCGCTTTCAGCGAGCTCAACCATGCCATCGAGCCTTAAACTAAATCGAAACATACCCACGTCGCTTCCTCTTCAAAGCTTGTTGAAGTGCTTACACAACGCAACCGAGATTCCGAGTACTATAGAACTTCGAAATACAGCTTCCAATCTCTTAAAATTCGCTAACGTATAAACGAAGGCGAAACTGCTTCCAAAGGACTTCCATGGGCCGGCACTTTCTACTGATCATGCTTCTCGTCGCAATCGCGACTTCCACCTGTTCCACACAAGCCCAAACAAAGACCAAATCGAAAAAGCAGGTCGACGAACAAAAAGAAATCACGCTTGAGCGCTTGTTTCCCAAAGACAGCTTCTTTGGTCCTCGTGCCCGCAGCACTGAGTTCTCGCATGACGGTCGGTATGCTGCCTACTTGTATCGCACCTACGACGAACGACGACACGGAAATGATTTATGGGTCTACGATTTCAAAACAGGTGAGAACACGCGAATTACTGACCTCGCATTGATGACGCAATTTCAACGGAGCGCTCGCGTCGTCAAACAGGACAGGCTAGCCAAACACAAAACGTCGAAAAAGAAGACTGAGCAAGATTCGGACGAGAAAGAAGACGAATCAAAAAAGGAAAAATCCGAAGAGGACAAGGACGCCTCAAAAGACAAAGACTAAAAAAAGAAGTCGGCCAAAGAAATCGAAGCCGAAAACGAGATCGTCAACTCCGTCAGCAAGAAAGATGCAGACGACAAGTACGCGCCGCGATACCGTGGTATTTCTGGATTCAAGTGGCATCCAACGAACAATTCAATGCTTGTCTTTTCACAAGGCGACGTTTACCACATAAAAAGTATCGCCAAACCTAAACTAACACGTCTTACCAAGACCTCGACGTCTGAATCCCAAGTCGATTTCTTACCTGATGGCTCGGGCTACACCTACAACGTTAGCAACGCCGTCTACCGCTTGAGCTTCGACAATCATCTCGTGGAACAACTGAACCCTGAACTTGAATCGGGAAAGACACTCTCCAGTTATTCGATCAGCCCCGACGGCAAGAAGCTTGTGCTTGTCGCTCGTTCAGGCGGCGGGTCGTCAGGCGGACGAAGAGTCGACATCATTCGCTACCGCGATCGTTTCGCCAAAGCCGATTCAGTTTCGCGAACTGTTTCAGATGACGAAGTAAAGCCCCGCGATGTTTTTGTTTATCTGTTTGACTTGGAAAAGATCGGTGGCGATGACGCTGAATTACTGCAAATTTTTAACGAACAAATTGACGATCCACGCGACGTAATTAGTCAACCGAAGTGGTCGCTCGACAGCAAAAAGGTGACTTTCTGCTTCTTCGATCAAAAGAATGATGAAGTTCAAATCCGCGTCGGCAGTTTTCCAGATGAAGAGAAACACAAAAAGTTATTGACAGCCGCCGAGAAAAAAGCAGCCGCCGAACGGAAGAAAAACGCCTCTGAAGCGAAAAAGAAAGAGGATGAAACCGGAAGTCGACCTCGCGATTTCAAGGACTTAAGCGACTCGCCACTCATCACCGAGTTCGAAGCGGAAACGGTTTATCAATTCAAACACGATGGCGGTCCCAACACGCCACGCATGGTTTCACCCGATTGGGCGTCCGACAGTAAGCATGTTGTTTTCATCAGCGAGCAATCGGGCTTCCGCCATGTCCACGTTCTCGACACGCTTTACCAAAGCGTTCGGCAATTAACGTCGGGACACTACGAAGTTTACCCTTTCGATTTTTCGGAAGACCACAAAACAATGTTCGTTCGCGCTACGAAAGAATCTTCCGCCAGACAGATGGTCTACTCCATTGACATCGAGTCGGGAGATATGGAACGTCTTTCGAAAGAGGACGGCGTTTATTCTTCCGTAGCAGTCAGTGATAACGGTGAGAGGTTGCTCGCCAATTTTGCTACTTACGGCAAGCTCACCGAACTCATTTGCCAAGACGATGGCAAGGTCGAAACGATTACCGATTCCCATCCAGAGGAAGCCGTCAAGCTTACGAAATGGAAGCCTGAATTCTTCAACTATGAAAACCGAATCGGACACACCATTCACGGCATGATGTTTAAGCCGGAAGGCTGGTCCGAGAAAGCTAAAAAGAAGTATCCGCTTTTGATTTACGTTTACGGTGGCCCACTTGGGACTTCCAAGAGCGTCGTCGATGCGAGCTATCAATCTGACGCCTACTTCTTCGGTGGTTACATGGCAAAGACCCATGGCTACTTAACCGTTGTCATCGACCCTCGCGGCCAATCGGGCTATGGCGGCTTGTTCGAAAAAGCGAACTATGAACAAGTCGGCAAGCCCCAGGTTGATGACCTAGTCGACGGCGTGAAACACTTGACCGAGAACTTTAACATCGACGATCAACGCGTCGCGATTCACGGCTGGAGCTTTGGTGGTTTCCAAACTCAAATGTGTTTGTACACCGAACCTGACGTGTTTCAGGTTGGCATGGCAGGTGCTGGACCGACTGAGTGGGAAAACTATAACTCGTGGTACACGACAGGCACGATTGGCCCTTCGAAAAAGGGAACTCCTGACCAAAAGAAATACTCGCTGCGACCATTGGCGAAAAAGCTCAAGGGTAAGCTCTTACTTGTTCACGGCATGGAAGACACAAACGTGTTGTTCCAGGATACGGTTGCAATTTACCGTGAGCTGTTGAAAGCGGGCAAAGAGGCTCACGTTGAATTGTTCCTTGATCCCACAGGCGGTCATGGGCTAGGCGGTGATGTAAAACGACTCAATCGAATGCGAAAGTATGAGGAATTCCTACTGCGAACGATCGGCAGCGACGCCAAGAAGTCAAAGAAAAAGTCATAGCGATTTGAGACCATTTTCAAAGAGTTCGGTTACAAACGAAAAACGATCAAGGAATGGATCTTAGTTTGATTCTAGCGCGGTGATTTCTTCATCGGTAAGTTCGAAAACAACTCGAAAACCAATGTTTGTTCCTGAGTCGGTCGAAAGTGCGGGAGTGCGAACTGCACTCCGCTGAAGGGCGATACGTCACAAAAAACAACCGCCTTTGATTAGATAGATGTCTTTACGATTTTTGGGAAACGAATCTGGTAGCCATCCTTCATACTCTTCACCGCCACACCACTCCCACGCGTTGCCGTGCATGTCGTACAAACCAAATGGATTTGCGGCTAACGAACCGACAGGTGCCATTGATTGATGACCATCGCTAGCCTTGACAAAAGAAGTTTGCCGCATGCTTTTCCCAACAACAATCTCACGCTTACCAGGTGCAAGCTCAATTTCATTGCCCTGACCATCGCGAATAGTAACCGTTTCCTTTCTCGAACCATTAATTAACAATACCTTGCTGGAACCGACCAAGTTCCGCACCTGAGCTCCCGAGTAAATCGCTTGCCAATCAGTTTTTCTAATTCCATCAGTCGGCACTATATCTAAAACCGAAATCGTGCCCGGATTTCGCTTGACGGTGATCCAGCCATCGTTTGAGCGCCTGCGAATACGGTACTCAACCTTCGGTTGTTCGAGACCCAAATTTGGCAGGAGTGAAACTCCATCAGGCTTGTTCTTCGATGGCGCGATTTCGTGAAGACCTCTCTTGTCACCAATCGTAATCGAAACTTTTAACCGATTGATGAATTTCACGTCGTTGGCGGGATACACTTCTGATTCAAGGCAAAAATACCCCCAGCCATTCTCAAGAATCCCGGAACTCAGAATCTGTTCACGTTTTAAGCCGATCTTTCGTAAGGAACTAGTCGATAGGTTATCACTGGCTTTCGAAAGCAGGTCATGAACAATCACCGTACCAACCTTCCTATCGAGCGATAGAACGACGTCGTAGGTGCCAAATTGTTTACTGAAACTAAACGAATTTGCACGTTTGGTTTGCGTATCCTTAATCGTGTATTGAATTCTTGGGAGAACGAATGAAGCCTTAACAGCCGCGTTGGGAACATTCGCAACTTTCGCCAGCGACTCAGGATCATCACCAGACCAATAGCGAGTGTTGGTTCCTGCACGACAGGCGTACTCCCATTCGGTCTCGGTTGGCAATCTGACTTTGCGTCCCTCGACTCTGCTTAACCACTCGCAAAACCTTCTTGCATCATTCCAAGTCACCAAAACAACTGGATATTGGTCACCCGTTTTCTGATCTTTCAAATTCTCCCAATCAAGATCACTGTCACTCGATGTCAATCCGGTCGGATTACGACGCGACGAGCCCATTTTCACTTCGGGATAATTACCTGACTCTTTAAGAAACTGCCGAAACTGCTCGTTGGTGATCTCATGCGTTCCCATATAAAACGGACGCTTAACTCTGACTGTTCGGTACGGGGTCTCATTACTGAAATGACTCCCAGTTGCTTCGCCGGGAAACACTTTGAGAAGCGCATCCAATGGCTCTTTCCTTCCCATCTGAAAAACGCCGGCTGGGATTAAGGCCAATTCCAAATTTGGAATCTTACTAACCAACTCCCTTGCAACAGGGCTCTTGTTTTCGAACGTTTCTCTACTTGATTCAGTGTCTGCGGTTGAAGCATCTACAATTGTTGGTGGAACGCTGTTATCAAGTCCAATCGTCTTGGATTCGGAATCGGGCTCAGGTTCAGGCTTAGTCGCTGTTTTGATTTCCGTTTCATCGTCATCATGAGCTTTACGATTCTCCTCAGTCTTCACTACATCGAGCTCGTCCGATGGCAGCACCTCGCCTACTTCAGCGATCGGTCTCATCGACAAAATCGCGTATCCCAATATTCCAATCACTGGGACCGCGACTAAAAAGCAAGCTACTAAAGCAATTGTTGGGACCAGCCCAAATTTCTGCAGGCTGGTATGCTTAGCGGTCGTCGGCTCGGAAGTGCTCCCCTTCAAGGAAGGACGAGTTTCGGAATCGCTCTTGAAATGATCAATATCTTCAAGCCGAAGACTGGCAATTTCATTCGCCAACTCCCTGCCACTAGAATACCGATCTGCTGGTTCGATCGCACATGCTTTCTGTACGATTGCATTAAGATGATTCCCAACAATTGACTTCAGCTTTGACACGTCGGTTGCTCGATTCGCAACGATCGACTCAACATCTTTTTGTGAATCACTTAGTCGTTGTGAAAGTGACGGAGGAGGCGTTCTTCGAATTTTTGAAAGCACATCTATCAGTGAAAGCTGATTGAGCTCTCTTTTACTGATAGGAGTTGATCCAACAATCAATTCAAACAGAATGATTCCTAACGCGTAGATGTCGGTTTTTTCATCTACCAAAGTCGAGCCGAGATCCGCTTGTTCAGGACTCATATACAACGGTGTACCCAACACTTGCCCCAACTGAGTTTGGACAGACTTGTCGGATAGGCGACCTTTTGAAGTCGCTTTGGCCAATCCAAAGTCCAAAAGCTTTGGAACGGGATGGTCATCGTAAGTTGCTACGAGAATATTGTCAGGCTTCAAATCGCGATGAACGATGTCTTTGGAATGAGCGTGATTAATGGCTTTGCAGACTGTCGCGAACAGTTCCAAACGCTGTTCAATCGTCAGCATGTGTTCATCACAATACTGCGTAATTGGAACTCCGTTGACCAACTCCATAACGTAATAGGGGAGTTGCTTTTTTGTTTGACCGCCTCCAATCACTTTTGTAATGTTGGGGTGATCCATTATCGCAAGTGCCTGCCGCTCTGACTCGAATCGAGCTACCATCTGGCGGCTCACCAACTCGGATTGCATCAGTTTCAACGCGACTTGTCGACGTACGGGTTCCTGCTGTTCGGCCAACCAAACTTGTCCCATACCGCCTTTACCAATCGGCTTGATGAGTTTGTATCGCTCAATAATTTCGCCTGGTTGAAACTCATCTTCAACTTCGCTTCTTTTCTCTTCGACGAGTGTTGACAATTCATCTTCGTTGCCATGAGTCGCAGACACCTGCTGCAAGATGATTTGATCTACCAATTCGACGGCGGATTTTCCAAACCTCTTGTAGTCTGATTTATCAACGTTCTCGCCCATCAACTTGCGAGATTTGATTTCGATTTCTACGAGATGGGAAAATAATCGACCGTGATATTTCTTGTCGACTCTTGAAAGCACACTTTTTAAAACTAATTCGTCTGGAAATTTTTTGCCACCGGCTGAAAGATGCTCTTCCCATTCCAGTTTGTAGGATCGCAGGACCGAACCCAACGAATTCGTAATTGCAGCATCTGCAAGTTTCAAGGCTTTTGGCGAGAGCGCATCGTAATCCGACAACTGAACTGACAATCGGTGCTTGAGCCTGTGCTTCACTTCATATGAGACTAGCGAGTCAACAACTTGATTTGTTGATTCTCTTTTCAAGTTCTTGCAAGAGTGAGCTACAAATTGTTTGATCCGAAGATCTGGATTTCTGATGAGCGCTTGCTCAAAAGACGCAACGAAATCAGACAAAGTAAGTTTTTTCGCCATGCCAAAAAGTTCTACAGCTCGATCTCAAATCAATTTCCCACTCGTTCCCTAGTTTAGCAGAAACCAGGCAACAAGTTTCCTTTGAACGATAGAATTGACGAGACACAAATGCGAACTCGACGGCGATTGGCATTCTCTGATTCAGATATATCAACGAACCATTAGGCCTGAAATCGGCTTGCCTTGGCAGATTTTCATTGGGCGACCAACGGGAGTATCAAGTTCTTTTTCGAACTCGATTCCCATTGCTGAGAAAATCGTCGCATGGACATCTTCAACCGGGTGTGGATCCTTCAGCGTATCGAGTGACTTTTTTCCTTTTTCGGGCGCTGGGGAAGTCTCGCCCACCACCCTTCCGCCTTGAATCCCACCACCTGCCATTGCAATCGAAAATCCATGTGGCCAATGGTCTCGACCACCCACGGGATTCAATCGAGGCGTTCGTCCAAACTCTCCACCGCAAACGACCATCGTCGAATCTAGCAAGTCACGTTTCTTCAGTTCACGAATCAAAGATGCATACGCTGGATCAAGAATATTGATTCGTCCTGCCTGAAGCTCATGGTTGTTTACGTGAGTATCCCAACCACCGAGGGTAATTTCCACGCACCGAACGCCGCTTTCAATCAATCGAATTGCGGCCAGACACCCTCGCCCGAATGGCGTGTCTCCAAACTGCATTCTCTCTGCCTTTGGAACCTTACTAACGTCGAAGGCGCTAAGCTGCTCCGACGACATCATCTCGAGAGCTGCGTCCAGATTGGAATTTCTTAACGAATCGCCAACAACACGATTGTTGTTTCGATTCTTGAGAAACTGTTGATCCGCAAATTTCAAATTTTCAATTCGTGATGCCTGGCGATCATTTTGGACGCGAGCGCGAACATCCGGAATGGGTTGCTTGGGATCAAAAACTTTAAACGCATCGTACGGGTCGCCGAGATAACCGCCGCGCCCGGGCATACTTTGTGGCAGAATCGAAATATGACGTGGAATGTCGACAATCTCGTCTCGCTCGGTTCGAACTTGATGACAAATCACGCTGCCAATGGCGGGATGAACAAGCGTAGGGTCAGGTCGAAAACCAGTCTTGATGTTGTATATCGCTCGCTCGTGATCACCTTCCTTGCTTGTCACGGCGCGGACCAAAGAAATCGAATCCATTTGCTCGGCGACTTGCTCAAGCCCGTCTCCCAACAGGATTCCCGATGCGTTGGTTTTCCTGGCTTTGCTTCCCGCCGCAATTTCCGTATCAGGATGCGGATCAAAAGTCTCCAATTGACTGGGAGCCCCCTCAAGCCAAAGCACGATCAACGACTTGGCTTTGGTTCGTGGGCTGGATTCATCAGCCCGCGCAAGGCCAGTCGCCAAGGGAGTCAGCCAAGACATTCCACTGAGTCCCGCCAATTTCAAGATTGTACGTCGATCGAAATGATCTCGGGTTCCACAACTGTATTCGAATTCTTTCGACATAATTAATTTCCTAACGTCGCTCTGAGTTATTGGGTTCTCGTTGAAAACGTAACACCTGCTTATTAGTTGGAGCCTTTATTATCAGCCGCAGTGCGTTAGCCCCCGGTTCAGTCGCGTAAAACCGGACGCTAACGCGTGGCGGCTGATTTCAAATCCTAAACTTTAGTGCTGACAAATCACTAGACCTACAAGTCGTTGGTACTAAGCCTCGGGCTAACTAGAACAAGTGGTTTGCTTGCTTGTTGTCTTGGCCCGAGGCTAGCGCCTTCGGCTCACTGAAACAACTTTTTGGTTTAGGATAGGGCTACTAGTAATCAGCAACGTCAATGATTCCAACGAAACTCTGCACTGTTGATCAAAGTCCAATACAAATCCAAAACTGCTCGCGTTCGCGCGCTGCCTTTTTTCGAATCAATTTCAGCAGCCATTCGCGATGACTCTTCGTTGGTTGGTCGACGGCTCAACGTAGTTAGATAGATCGTCTCAACTGCTTTTTTTGGGTTGGGTGCGAGACCAGATAAATGCAGTGGAGAGTTAAGCGGACTCTCCAATCGTTCGTCGACCATCTTTCCATTGAGCATCAACAATCGCTGCGTCACCGTCTCTCCACGATCTTGGAATTCGTCTTCGCCCGGATCTCCAAATCGTCGAATGAAACTGTTTTGCTGTTCGAATTTGGTCAACCGAGTAATGATATGCGCGTTCGAATCGATGGTGGTTAGCTTGGTCGATTGGGCGATCCCACCAGCAACTTGGTCTGGTCGAAGTCGAATCATCGGGAATACAGCGAACTCATTCTCATGTTTGTTGGTGATCTCGAATTCTGATTCACTGGCAAGACGAAAAACTTTCGATTGAGCAATCGTTCGAATCAACAAATGTAAATCGTAGCCGCTTTCAACAAATTCGTCCGCGAGAACTTCGAGAGCCTCCGGGAAAGGTCCGTCAAGCGGAATGTCGTCAACTGGATCGATCAACCCGCGCCCAACCATGATCGCCCAAACGCGATTGACTGTGGCTCTGGCAAATGGCTTGTTGGCCGGATGCGTGACCCATCGTGCAAGGCGTTGTCGGAGTGAGCCTTCGCGAGCATCAAGATCTGCGTTGAATGGAACCGTAGCAGGAATCACTTCTTCTTCGTCGGCATCCAGCAGTTTGTACTCGTAAGGTCCTTTGCTTTGTTTGTCTCGAATTCCAAGCAAGGAAGTGTCCATCTCCACGAAAAACGCTGCTAAGGAATGAAAGTCATATTGAGTTCCGCTCGTAGTATTCTCTGCCGATCCAAGATTGACCGTCCCTAAAAAATCGTCGTGACATTGCAGGCAGTCGATGCGCATACCCAAGAACGCTCTCGATGTTCTACTTGCCAACAGGACAGGATCGGGACGCATTCCCTCATCCCTATCTGTGATTGAGCGAGTGAAAAAATTGACCGCAGGAGTGTCAGTCCACAACCCTTCTTGGGTTAAGATTTCTTTGACCAATTTATCGTAAGCCCGATTGGCGAGAATTTCATTGGAAAGCCAATCCACAAATCTACGTCGTCGAAATACCAAGAAGGGACCTTCTTCCACGCCGACGAGCGCTCGCCCCAAACGCTCTGCGATATGGTTGCTCGTGCGTTTATCCTCAAGCAACCTCGATACCCACCATTGAATTTGATTTTCGGCTGGTTGCTTTTCAAATTCTCGAATCTCTTCAAGCGAAGGAATCGTGCCGGCTAGTCCAAGCGATAGTCGGCGAGCAACGAGCAAGTTTTCCGCGGATTCGGCGGCGACAAGATTCTCCGATTGCCACTGCGACTCGAATGCGCTGTCCAATTTACCCACAAGCTCAATGACTTTTGCCTGGCGTTGGCCGGCGGGCGAGAATGATGACGGTGATTTGATTCGATCAGCGGCCATCAAGTAAACCGCCAGGAGGCTGACTCCGCCAAGCATCATTGACAGGAAGAATAGATTTTTAATCCAGTTTGGTCTTTTCATTTTCTTATTTGCCGAATTCAAATCTTTGGCAATCGTAAACACCAAGTTTCATTGTTCGTTCTTTCGCCCATTGTCTTTGATCGATTCCCAATAAATTTGGCAGAATTTGAAACAAAAGCGATCAATGATCGGTTTATCTTGTTGTCGTTCGTAAGTTAATACTCATTGGTTCGCGATATAGTTTGCAAAGCTGATTCAAAATCCCGTGAAAGATTAGAAAACCCAATTATTTAGACGCATGACTACCCCTGGCGAAAACATCGATTCAGATTCCAATCCAGCGATTGTTTCAGCCGATGTGAATCCGCCTATTGTTGACGCATCGATTGTTTCGGATGAACGCGAAATTGTTAGCGCAGAAGTCGTCGATCTCTCGGAGCTTTCGAACTCAAGAACGACTGGTTCCGTGGCCCTTGAAAATATCGTCGACGCCGAACTTGTCGGGCCCCCATTGGTCATCGCTGAAGAAGAACCGAAGGCTGCCAATTCCTACGACATGCAGTTGGAACCAACAACGACATCAGAGTCGGTGGAAGTTACATTCACAGAACGACCGCTGAGTTGGGTCTTCCGATTACTTTCTGGTGTTAGCCGAGCGTTGACACACTCTTTTGGTATTGTCAGCGTTATTTTCCTGCTGGCTGTTGCGGCAAGCATTCCCATCATCCAACTGGTGAGTTTTGGATACTTGCTAGAGGTCTCGGGGCGATTGGCACGAAGACAATCGTTTCGAGACGCGATGATTGGACTCAACAAAGCATCCAAGCTCGGCGGGATCGTGCTGGGAACTTGGTTAACACTTTTGCCAATTCGATTCGTATCAGAGTTGTGGCATGAATCGTATCTCATTGACCCAACCAGTTCTCAAACAACGGGCATGCGCATCGCACAAGTCGCCTTAATTGCTTTAGCTTTGACGCACATTGCAATGGCTTGGTCGTGCGGTGGCAAGCTTCGTTACTTCTTCTGGCCGATTATCGCGCCCTGCTCATTTTCGATTTGGCTGGTCAGAAGAATTGCGGGAGCAAGTGTCTTTCGTAGCATCTTGAATGTTTCGGTTGGCTGGATGTCCCCGCACCTCGTTAACGATATTTGCAATGCAAAACCGATCGGAGATTGGTTCGTGCCAGCGATTCTTTTCAAGCAAATCAAAGCGGGCAATCTCTATGCGAGAATGCGCGATTCCGTTTGGGATTTTGCTGTGAGCTTGAACCTTCCTTCGTATTTCATGCTGGGACTAAAGGGATTCGTGGGTTCGTTCGCTTGGTTGCTATTGCCAACGGTCCTATTGGTTGCGGCGAGCTACACGGAAGGCGGCACTGCACTACTCACTGGAATTTTTGGCGTCTTGTTCGCGATTCCCATCTTTATGATGCTGCCGTTTCTGCAAACCCATTATGCCAAAGAAGGTACGCTGAAGAGCTTTCTCGAAGTTCGAGCCGTATTCAAAAACTTTGGCAGAGCGCCGCTGGCTCATATCTCAGCGTTGTTGCTAACGGTGGTCTTGGCGTTACCACTCTTCTTTTTGAAAATTGAACAGATTCCAAGTGAACTTCTTTGGACCTTAAGCGTGGTGTTCATCATGTTTTCATGGCCCGCGAGAATGAGCGTTGGATGGGCTTATCGACGGGGAGTAAAACGGGAATCGCCAACTAAATGGTGGCTTCGCTATCCGGTGTTTTTTCTAGCTGCCCCCGTCGCGCTTTCTTTCGCTCTGATCTTCACCCTGACTCGCTACGTCAGTTGGAACGGAGCAATGAGCCTCTACGAAAACCATGTATTTCTGTTGCCCGCACCATTTTGGATGATGTAGGCCAAGAAATTAAAACCCTTGTCACCTGCCATCATTTTTCATCCGAACTACGACTCTGTCTGGTTCACGCTGTTTGCCGTTGCTCGGGTTCCGACGTTTATCTGGGGTAGATTGACTACGTTTAGGTAACTTGAAATCAAGGGTAGAAAATTTTCAAAGTTCTTTCCAGCGTCATCCTTAATCAAGTAGCCCGCGACAAAATTGTCGTAGGCTCGAACACGATCGGAATGATGATTCGAAGTCGTCAAAATGAAAACAACGTTTTGCTTTAAATCTTCATCTTTCCGCAACTCATCGAGGAATTGCAAGCCATTCATCCGCGGCATATTGATATCTAGCAAGACCACAAAAGGCTGCGGAAGTGAGTCAGTACTTTCGCTACCTCGCAGAACCTCCAACGCTTCGATTCCGTCTGAGGCGATGACAACCTCAGTCTCGAAACCCGCCCGTTGGATACTCCTTCGAAAAAGTCGGACATCGACATCGTCGTCTTCAACTAACAAGATTTTTGGTGTTTGACTACTAAGCATCACAGATCTCTCCAACTCGCTTTGTCTTGATTGATAGATTCGGTATTTTGATAGATGGTTGAGTTTCGATCTTGCAGATCGGCCAAGTAAAGATAAAGTTCGCGCCAGCACCCAACTCGGATTCAATTCGGATTTTTCCGCCTTGAGACTCAATAAGCTTCTTCACCATTGAAAGTCCCATTCCCATTCCGCCCTGAGTACTGCTGCCCGACTTCAACTGGCGGAACATAGTGAAGATGCATTCCTGGTCTGCTGGGGCAACTCCAACCCCATCGTCTGAGATTGAGACTTCGACAAATTTGTCTAGCCTCGAAGACGTAACATGAATCTGTCCTGTTTCGCTGCCATGATGTTTGAATGCGTTGTCGAGCAAATTACGAATCACTTGCTCTAGCGGTGTTTTGACAACATTGATAAGGCCCGACTGATCATCGACACTCACTTGAAACTGGCCCAAACTTAAGAGCTTCGTTGATCTCTCCACCAAGTCCCCGATGGTCAATTCTTCCGATTCGACTTCCGCTCGCTGAAGCCTTGAGTAAGCCAACATTCCTTCAAGCAACTCTTCCATTTTCTCCACGCGATCTTGCATTTTTTGAAGATCGGTCAAGACGTCTTTGTTTTCTAAATTCTCGTCTTCAAGATCTTCAGCAATGAAGTCCGCGAGGGATCTGATTCCTCTCAGAGGAGACTTGAGATCATGACTTGCCGCGTAGGCAAAACGATCCAACTCACTATTTGATCGAGTCAGACGTTCTACAGTAACTGCCAACTCGTTTTGAACAGAACTCAATTTCTCATTCTGAACCGCCAGAATCGAATTCTCTTTGTCCAGTCGCTCAGAAAGCTCCCGTTGAAAACGATGTGCTTTGAATGAGATCGCAAACGAATCCATCGACATGCAGAAATGCCATGTGAAAACTGCCAACGCCACTAAGAAAAGTGCCAACATTCGATAGACGGGCCAAAAGAAAATTACGATTGAAAAACCGTAACCGCAAAGCCCTGAAAATGTACGCCAGATTCATCAACTTATGATTGCGATCCTCCTTCTTCTCAGCGAGATAACATCGAGTCCAAAATACGGCAATCTTGACATAGCCGATCAAAACAACCGCGTTGAGAAAGATTAAGCTGTTGACCCAAAACCAATCGGGCTCTCCACCTGCCGTCTGAAGACAATTCATTCTGGGCATGTACTGCCCGTAGTTTGAAAAGTAATCCCATTGGGCAAAGCCAGAAGCAACACAGCCTTCCTGCCCGCATGTCTCACAAGCCAGAAGGATTGAAGGAGGTATCAAAAATAAAATCGCAACGATTAGCAATAACTTTTTCATGAGACTCCCTGGACCTTCAATCCCTTCATAAGAGTGGTCGAAGAGTCACCTCTGGACTTGCTCAATTTTCCAACTCGGCCATTCGAAGATTCTGACGTCAACACTCTCAACCCAAACAACTGGTCCCAATCGCTAGCGACAAATCAACTAGCGTTCTGTCAACTTTTAATATTCATGCAAACGAATGCAGTCATTAACCATTCATTCAAGTTTCGTTACGAAACCTTGGCGAAAGCAGAAACCGTTTGCCAATCAACAGGATTTAAAACCCACTAGTGCTTTGTTTCGATAAGAACTTAGGGTAGTGGACGAGGTAACGAGTCCTGAAGGTGCGAGAAAACACTGGGCCTCGTAGCCTCGTCCACTACGGACAACCATAAAATTCAATTGGAACAAAGCACTAGCAGTTTGACTCGTTTGTTAATCTTTGGCGGTTAATCGGATTTTGCTGAAGAAGAAGGGTTAGTTATTCCGAACCGAATAGAGAGCGTAACCCTCAAACTTACTTTTCTGCTAGCTATTCGGTGGATCTCATTGATCGCCGAAGTTTGACGAGTACAAAGATTGACCAACGGAGTAGTTGCCATGTCACCTTATATAACCAGTTTCTTCTTGGTGTTTGCCGGGATGCTGATCGGCTACTTCCTTTGGTATCGCGATCGAAGCGCGGACGAATCACTTCGAGAATCGCTTTCGCGCGACAACGAAGACCTCCGAACATCGTTAAAGCTCGCTCACAATTCTCATGAGCAATTGGATGAGCGTTTTACGCGTCAAAAAGGCCAACTTAACGTGCTTCAACAGCTTTGCGATGACTGGTCGACCAGCCGTGAGCAAGCCGAGCGTGATCGGGCGCAATTAGAAGTCGAAGTTTCCGACAAGAATCGGCGTTACGAAGAAGCTTTGGCCGAGCTTCAAGATGAAAAAGAAAAACGAGTCTCGCTCGAAGACAAAACTCACGAGCTCACTCAAATCCAAATCACAAAGCTAAGCTCTCTCGAGGACGAGTGGCGACAGCGTCATTCCAAGATTGAGTCTTCGCTGTTTCAACGTCAAGCCGATTTGAAAAGCACTTCCGGCGAAAATGAGCGGCTGGCAAAACAGCTTCATCAAGCTGAAGCCCGAATTGCGGAACTTCAATCTGACTTGAACGCGCAGAAGTCGCTCCTTGAAACCGCAACGAAAAACGCAAGCGGATTGGAACAAGAGTATGTTTCTGTTGAGACATCTCTAAAGGAAAGCAGCGAACTACTAAAAACGTCTCGCGCCGATTGTGCTGCTGCATTATCAGCCCAAAAAGTTGCCGAAGAATCACTTGCTCAATTGAAGCTTGACCATGAGTCTTCGCAACAGCAGATCGAAGAACTCCAATCCAAAGTTGCCAACATGGATTCGCTTGAGGCTCAAGTTCTCTCGCTTCAAGAAGCATGCGGCAACAGTCGTGAGCAGCTCGAGAAAGTTTCACTTCAGCGAGACACAACGATGGACGCTGAAAAGCAAGCCATTGCTCAGTGTACCGGGTTGCAAAAACGAATCGACAATCAAGAAGCGACGATTCACACGCTTCGTGCCAAGCATGACGATGCGATGGAAAACTTGAAAATGGAATTAAGTCGACGCACCGAGCTCGAATCAAATTTTGAATCGAAATCGGCAGAGATGCTTAAGGCCCTCGCGGTTCAAAAGCAGTTGCAGGAACAAACGGAATTGCTTCAACGCGAGTCGGGCGACCTGTCATCGAAGTTCGAAAAAGAACAGTCGGAACTTCACAGCAAGCTAACCAGTCAAACTGAATCGCTTGAGAAACTGTCGGCAAAGCGTGAAACGGAAGTGGCGGAGCTTCAGAATCGAATTTCTATGCAAACCGAAACGATTCAACAGTTGACGAGCAAACGTGAATCAGTTGAAAGCGATCTAACGGAGGTCAGAGGCAAACTTGTCGCTACGCTTCAAGAACGCACGAAGGAACAAAGCGAACTTCAAACTCAAATCGCTTCGCAAACGAACACCATCGAACAACTGACGGGGAACCGTGACTCAGTCGAATCGGAACTGAATACGCTCAAGCAAGAGTTGGTAACAACAACAAATGAACTTGACTCGGCTCGCCAGCAAACCAGTGAACTGACCGTCAAAGTTGAGGAGCTAAAGACGACTTGTTTGAGGATTTCTGAGCTTGAGAAACTTGTTCAGAAACGTGACCAGGCCGATGAGCAAGTCATCGAAGAACTGAGAACACTTCGCGAACAGTACGCTGAATCGTTTGCCAAACAACAAGAGTTGCAGACTGAGTTGGATCTCGCCATGGCGAAGCAAGCTGAAATCGAGTCGGAATCGACCAAGCATGATCATCAATTGAAAATGCTTCGGATGAAGTTGAAGGCCAGTGAAGAAACCATTCGAACGCTACGCCGCGAGCGAGCGGCAGTATTGGCTCGATTGGCGAACTATCGAACGATTGCCGAACCAGAAGCAACCGTCATTTCGTTCACAGAAGCCATGCAGCGTCGACAAAGAGACGCGACTTACTACGATCAAGAATATGGCGGCCATACAAGCCAGCATGCGGTTCGAGGTTTAGTCTATACCGAGGCCCCTGACACAAAAGACGACTTGAAACTGATTTCCGGGATCGCCGAAGTCCTTGAGGCGCGACTCAATGACTATGGAATCTACACTTTCAAGCAGATCAAAGAATGGAAGCCTGAAGCAATTGAAGAGTTTTCCCGCTTGCTTGCGTTCCGCGATCGAATCGAACGCGACGAGTGGTTAGCCCAGGCAGGCAACCTTTACGAAAAGAAGCAACGCACCGTTGCTGCCTAGTTGGTGAGCCATTGCTTAAAATCTAAATTCTTAACGCCGCGATTTGATCGCGGCGTTTTTTTTTGCGGGTACGCATGAGCATTCGCATCGTCAGATGTTGCTGCGAAGTGATTAGCTGGTCTAAGGGTCTATCCCAAAACTTGTGAGCCTTTGGCGCCAGCCTCGGGCCAGCGAGTTCGGATGGCTTGTTTTGCGGGTTGTTCCGGCCCGAGGCTAGCGCCTACGGCTCACCATCCTATGCGATTTCGCGGTCACCATAGTTGTGAGATAGGCTCTAAACACTACCTACTGGTCAGCCCGAGGTTCGCAAACCTTAATTGAATAGTTGTGAGCCGCGACGTATAAGCGGCCGGGTGCGCAACCCCGGAGACTCACGCTCAATCGTCTCAAACTGTGAGCTGGCCAAGTCAACTGACCAATTCAGCTT
>CAYMFZ010000044.1:0-15959 GCA_964389585.1 uncultured Pirellulaceae bacterium
ATCAAAGAGAGCGAGAATGCTGAGTCTTCCGATGCCAAAGTAGCAGATGAAACGCCGAAATCTGATGCTGAAATGAAGGCGACGGAAAAGAATGCGGATTCGAAAACGCCAGATTCGCCAATCTTTAAACTGAAGCAAGGAGCGAAACTGCTCATCGGCATCGCTCCCAAGCCTACTGATAAAACAGCCGATGCAGAAAAGGAAGCGACCGAGAAAACAGAGTTGTTTATTCGGCAGGTGACGTTGGGGCATTGGGAAGCCGTCAAATCGTTTCTTGCAGAAATGAAACCGGATGAAGCCGACCAAGTCTACGCCCATTTGCTGAAGTCGTTAGCCCAGGCCGTTCCCGTGATTCCCGAAGGCGTGCCAGCCGAAATGGCTCAACAGCTTGCCCAAATGAATCGCGGTCAGAAGCCACCCAAGAGTTTTCTGACGCCCGAAGATATTCTGCAGCTTACCGAAGCGGCTCCCAAACCAATCGAAGTCGAGATTAAGGAACCTGGTGATTCAAAAAAGGATGGCGAGGGATCGAAGCCCTCTGAACCAAAGCTGCCTGCGGGCGTGAAGCTTCCGCCCGGCGTGAATTTGGCAAGCTTGCCGCCCGAGGCAAGAGCGGCGTTGCTCAAACAGGCTGGAGCCGCGCCGGGAGCGGCCGCAGTTGCAACCGAAGCCAAAATTCCCTCTCATCTTCCAGCACTTGGCAATTTGATCAAAGTCGCCAACAAGGGCGGGCATGATTTCGCGCCCTTTATCGCCAAGCTTGAAAAAGGCACGACCTACTTTGGAACGGATAACCGAATCAAGCGTTTGACTACGGCCGACATGTTGATGAAAGGCGGATTGACCGAACACGTCGACACTTTCTTGCCGCCGCTTGACGAAAAAGAGACTCAGTCCGATCTTGCTGCCCTCAAAGTTTGGTCGCAACTTGCGCTTCAACGTTACAACAAAAAGAAAGTCGCGGAGTGGCTTGAAAAGGCTTGGCAGATCAACCAGTGGATCATTGCAATCGAAAAGCTTGAAGATGCTGATAAGGATAAGGCCCTTACCAATTTGATTGAGCTTTCGCCAAAAGTTGACAAGGAACTTGGCCAGACTTGGCTCAATGCCAGTTTCACTGATGAGCCAGAACGCGGAATGAAAATTCTGACGAATCTTGGTACCAAGTCGGCAGTCAAAGCCCAGCAGGCGGCGATGGTTTCAGAGTCTGAGCGACTGAAGCTGCTCAAGCTCCAAAACGAAGCGGTCGAAAACCTGCTCAAAGTGTCACCGGAAAAGGCTTCTGATTGGGCGCAGGCGATGACGCTGCTCGCCAAGAATTGGCTGACTGAAGCTGAGACTTCGATTCAGTATTCAAAGCAAAACAGTCGCCGACAGTTCATGCAGATTGACATGTACGGTAACTATTACTGGGTCGACCAAGATCAATACATGCAGCGTTACGGCGGCCAACGTAAACCGCAGCCAATCAAATTGGGTGATATGCTTGAGATCTTGCCTAGCAAAGAATGGCAAAAACATGTTAGCCCAAGCCTTCACACGCAGTTGCGAAAGATCACGGCGAATCTTCATCTGCGCGTCAACGAAGAAGATGAGGCGTTCCCATATATCGAAGAAATCGCTGACCGTCATCCTGAGATTGCGAGGGAACTCATTCACGAGTTTCTGCGAATCTGGACTAAGAATCATGACCCCAACACAGACAAGAGACAAAGAAATCCGTACATTTACTCTTATGGTTTCGATCAAAAGGCTGATGCCATTCCGTTGACTCGTTCTAAACAAGAGCGGAACCTCGCGGAGTTGAAAAAATGGGTTGCTCGTATTCGAAAGATGAAACTCGATGACGTTGATGAGCAGCTTTTGGCGAACGCCTTTACGACGTGTCATAGCAGCGCGGAGGTTTTCCGGCTCGATGCGGTTAAGGCTGTCTTTGGTGAACTAGGAAATCTGAAGCCGAAAACGATTGCGGCGATCTGTCAAAAGATGCGCGGGAACCTCTCGGCGAATTGGCGCGATATTCGAAATCAAGAAGCCAAGCAAACGAACCGCAAAGCTCCAGAAGTCCAAGAGGAAGTTCTTCGAGGTTACGATGTTGCCCAAAAGCTGGCGGAAGAAGCTTTGCAGTCTTCGCCCGAAAGTTGGCAGCTTCACTTGGCCAAAGCATGTTTGATGTATGACCAAAACGCTTACTCACAAACCGTTCAAAAGTCTTCCGAATTCAGCGACCGGCGAGATATCGCGTTTAAGCAGTTTGAACTTGCTTCGACCAAATATCGTGATGCCGTTTTGACACTGGAAGAAAAGGATCAATCGACCGACGTTTTTGATCTTTGGTTTTACGCGGCGTTGGGTGCTTGTGACCTTGGAAAAATCACGGACAAGACAGTTCCCGATTTGCGACAATATCCGTTGATCAAAAAGGCGATCGACTCATTGCCGGGAAATCTTGCTGAGATTCACATGGCCAAAGTCGCGAACAATATGTTCACGCGGATGAGCCCAATTAAGCCAGAGATCAAGTTTCGTTACCTTCGTGGTGGCTTCGAAATTGTCGGCGAACATCCTCGTGCTTGGGAAGCTCGCAGTCTATTCGATTATTACCAAGATCTCGTCAGCGAAATCAAGCTCGATGTTCGTGTCGACGGCAGTGAAGACGTTGGGCATGAACAACCGTTTGGCTTGTACGTGAATCTAATGCACACATCGGAAATTGAACGAGAGGCCGGTGGTTTTGCCAAATACATTCAGAACCAAAACAACATGCCGTATGCTTTCAACTACGGTCGCCCAACGGAAGACTATCGCGATAAGTTTTCTGATTCAGTCAGTCAGGCGTTGGAAAAACACTTCGACATCATCAGTGTTACCTTCGTCAGCGAAGACGCAATGCAGTCGGTGCCAGCGGCAAAAAGCGGCTGGCGTCTGACGCCGTATGCCTACGTGTTGCTCAAACCGCTTGGCTCCGAGATTGATCGGATTGCACCATTGAAACTGGATATGGATTTTCTTGACACGTCTGGTTACGTCGTGATTCCAGTTGAATCTCCCGCCGTTGTCATTGATTCATCATCGGCGAAAGGGGCCGCTCGTCCTATTTCCGATTTGAATGTGACGCAAACGTTGGATGAGCGACAGGCGAACGAGTCGCGACTGATCCTTGAGGTTTCCGCTACGGCGAAAGGTTTGGTGCCAGATTTGAAAGACATTCTCGATTTGAAACGCGAGGATTTTGAACTCGTCAGTGTTGACGATCAAGGCGTTTTGCCAACGAGCTTCGACAAAGACAGCAAAGGAATTCAGATTCTCTCCGATCGGAGCTGGACGGTCGAATACCGAGCCAAAGAAAGTGAAGGGGAGATGGCGCAGTTTGCATTTAGTGACGCTAAATCGAGTGATACTGCCATCAAGTTTCAGCGTTACGACGATGCGGACTTGGTCGAGTCGGAACAGGTTGTCATCTTGGAGAAAACCTACGGCTCTTTCAGTTTGGCGTTTTTGTATTGGCTGATTCCAGCCATGTTAATGGGACTGGTTGGTTTGGCTGGACTAGTATTCGTGCTGACCCGACCCAAAGAAGTCATCGCCAGCCGTTTCAACGTGCCACAAGACGTCAATCCGTTTACGGTTTTGACTTTGCTCAAGGACATCAAACAACGAAATGGAATCAGCGATGAGAAGGCGGTTGAGCTTCAAGAGTCAATCAATCGAGTTGAGTCATTCTATTTTGGCGATTCCAAATCGGATTCTGTAAATCAAGATCTCGAGACTTTAGCTCAGCAATGGGTGCGACAGGCAAATTGATTTGGAATGCTGAGTCCATAGAGAGTCCGCGATGCCGAATTGTGCAAAAATGTAGCAATTCAGTTGCGATGTTGGCGCGAGTTTGCCAAGCTAGTAACGGTCGTGGATCTTGTTAAAGATCAATCCGACCTCTCAAACACTTTGCTCAACTTGAAGGCTTTCAGATGTTACGTTCTCGTTTCCTCAGGCACTTGCTTTGTTTCGCTGTGATTTGTTTGATGTCCAATGCGTTAGTGACATTGGCCCAAGATCTACCCGTTGAAAAGCAGTCGGTCGTCGTTTTTGATTTCGACTTGGCAACGGCCATCAAAGAGGCACAAAACTTTGGTGTCAAACCAAGTCAGTTTGATGAGATTCCGATGGAGGGAATTTTTGAAGGAATGACGATTCGAGAAATTTCTCGCGTTAAAGGCTCATTGAGCTTGCCTGAGCAGGTTGACGATTTGATGGCGATTGGATTGGGCGGCGATCTTCCAATGGAGTTCTATGTTCAGTTCGAATTTTCCAACTCGGATGCGTGTTTGATGCTTACCGAAAATATCGAAGCGGGATCAGATGAAATGGTGGTTAATGGAAAGAAGTTTTGGTCACCCAAAGCAGGTTCGAACGGTCCACAAGGCGTACTTGGTCACCGACCTTCCGACACGGTTTTTGAGTTCGGAACGGAGACTTACCTAACTGGAAAAGGGCGAGATTTTCTTACTCCGGAATTGGAAACGGTTTGGAAAGCGGTTCCAAAATCTACGATGCGACTTGCCGTGGACATGAAAACGCCACAAGACTTTATTGGTCAGGCAGTTGATATGTCACGCGAAAATGCCGGTGTTCAAGTCGAGGCTTATCTTGATCTTGTTGAGAAAATGCAATCGCTATCTTTGGCCGCGGATCTATCGGGCGACAAGCTTCTAACTTTGGCCATTGCTGGAAATGATAGTGACGATGGAGCGGAGATTCAAAGTGGTCTCGACTCACTGATCGGTTTAGCGCAAATGGGAAGCAAGTTTGCCATGGCGCAAGTGTCGCAGGAATTGCCAGAAGAGGCAGAAATCATGCAGGGCACAATAGATTCGATTGAGACGACCAGAAAAGAAAACGATGTTCGAATTGAAATCAAGAAGCCGGCCGGTTTCTTGGAAGCGATGAAGAAGATCGTTGCGATGTCAGAAGTGCAAGCCAAAAAAGTTGAAAAGCAAAATCGGTTCCGCCAAGCAGGCTTGGCGGTTTTGAACTATGAAGCGGCCAACGCAGAATTTCCATTTGATCGGGATGAAGATGAGCTTGGCTGGCGAGTTCAAGTCTTGCCGTACTTGGATGAAGGGAAGCTTTTCGAGCAATTCGATTTAGAACTGGATCTCAATGACGAGGCGAATGCGAAGTTGGCCAACAAAATGCCGTCGCTTTTCGGTTCCGGTGGAAAGAAATCAGAAATCGTTTGGATCAAGTCGGAAGTTAAAGGCTTTGCCAACATTATTGATGGGTCCTCCAATACAGTGATGTTGATTGAGTATCCGGAAAGCGAGGCTTGGGTGGGAAATGGCGGAATTTCGGTAGAGAAAGCGGTGGAGCTTGTCGCAGGACTGGAAGATGGGAAAGAACTCATCATCACACTGTACGATTGTTCAACCCGAAAAATCACGAATAAAGTCGACAAGGAAACGCTTAAGAATCTATTCGATCCCGCGGATGGAAATGTGGTCGATTGGAATTTTTAGTTGCCACCGCTTCAATCAGAAGTCTTCGAAAACTCAGTTCGTGACTATTTCTAAGTCAAACGAATGAAAAACCTTTTGTTTGGATTTGTCGGTGACAGAAATGATGATTGACTCACTCAGAGCCTTTGGTTTTTTGGGAACTGACCATTTTACGACACCTGAATTCGAGATTTTCATTCCTTTCGGGGCGGAATCAAGTGAGATCTTTACTTCACCCAGTTTGGATTCCACTTCTATTTGATATTTAAAGTCTCGACCCGCGAAGATACTCGTCGGAGGTCGGCTTTTCACATAGAGGTAATCAATGTCAGAGTTTTCAAAAACTGACTCGATGTCGATCTTGCAGATAAAAAGCTTCTTCTCACCGAATGCAGAAATAATAAACGAATTGGATTGAGGTATGAACCAAGTCATGCGATCCACAGTAAGCTTGTCAGTTGCCTGAACTCTCGCCAAGGTTTTTGGGATTGGGATGTTCCTTATCGCAACAAATGGGTTTGGATCTCCAGCAAGATGGATAATCAACGAGCCATTCTTAAGTTCCTTTCCATTAAACGACCTTCTCTGAATCGAGTAGTCGAACCTGGCTGACGAGGAAGGTCTCAAAGCAGATGAATTTGAGATTCTCGCTCGCTTATCGATCAGATCGGGCGGACTAATTCCGAAACTGGTATACACTTTGGATCCATCTGAGTTCGGAAGAACAAAACTTGGTGCAAGCCTTACACTGTGAAACTTGGCAACGCTTTTGTCGATCACGATCGCTTCGAGTATCGAATTATCTGTGGACCAAGACCCAAAGACGGAACCATCCAACGAGGGGCGTACGTGAATTCGATTTCTAAAGAGATTGTTTTGAAGAGTCCCCTGAGTTCTTAAACTGGTCGGTTGAAACTTTTTCGGATTGAAAAATTGGAAAGCCAATTTTGATAACATGGACTGCGTTTTAGAATGCGCAATCAGGAGCGGACCTTCGGAAGCAGCGCCCATCTCCATTAGGTTGATCCTGCCAACGAAAGGATACTCTCGGGAAAATTTTCTCTCGAGCGTTTCAAGATCCCAACGCTCAAGCACGCGGCTCATGGGATAAGCGATAATGACATCCTTCAACCCAGCAGCAACATGAATCTTTTCCTCGGAAAGATTGATGTAGCCGGAGATTTTTTCAAGTTGAGTGTCAAAAATGCCAAGCTTACTCACTTCTTCGAAATGAATAATCAAGTATCGTCCGCCACCTCCTTGCACAACGTTGCTGATCTCATCGGGCAACGAGATCGCATACTGCTCAGCCTTAAAATTGTCAGCGTCATACCGCGTTGAACCATCGAAATCGGGCGGGTTCGTTTTGCCGTTGTCCGCTAACCCATTTTTTTTCCGCCGACGGGGATCACCGGTCTTTCCGTATTCCGTTGCTTTGTTTACGAGATTGGGTGGGGAGTTATCCGAAGTTTCATCTTCGTATTCCTGAACTTGACTCAAATTGGATTCCTGAGTGGTGATATTCTTTTCAGGTGAAACTGGGGCTGTTTTTGATTTTGGTTTCGAATCAGTCTTCGAAAGGTCGTTAGCCTCAAGAGGCAATTGGGTGTCGTTCTTGATCGGCGTATTGGCCAGCCGATTCTTTCCATCGATCGCATCGCCTCTCTGCAAAGGTTCAACTTCCCTTTTGTGATTTTCGACTTCGTT
This sequence comes from uncultured Pirellulaceae bacterium, assembly GCA_964389585.1. Lineage (GTDB taxonomy): Bacteria > Planctomycetota > Planctomycetia > Pirellulales > Pirellulaceae > Mariniblastus. The sequence goes on from CAYMFZ010000044.1 coordinate 7,203, forward strand.
CAAGCCAGGTGTTAGTGATCCGTCAGTCTCGACAAGTGGGTTGTCAATTTCGGGGGCTTGGGCGGCGATCGTTTTTCCATCAACAGAATGAAGATTGGAAAACATCATAGCGATTGCCTGGAAGAATCAGCAGACGTGAACTCTACCGCTTGCTTTTTCGTTTGCACCACCTCTGTCGACGGAGAGTCGGTTTCGGAAAGGCTCACAGCCATTGGAGCGCGCGTCTGTAATACTTGTGAACAGAGCGGACACTTAACCTTTAGGCCTAAATTTGAATCGGCAACACGGATTTTGGATCCGCAAACACATTTGAAGATCATTGAAATGTTTGGAATGGAGAGAGAAGCAGTTAGACTGGTCCACCATCTTAATCTCTTCAAAATTACCTGTAAATTCAAATCGTGAGATCGAAATGGAAGGAGAACTTAAAAGTCGCTTCAAAATTGAAGCCTTGAAAGAATCTATTTGGATTCTTCGTGGGTAACTCTTGTCGAGAGTTAACAAGCCGATGGGTCAACTCCTTCATTGAGACAAGGCTTGTTGAAAATTGAGAACCCTTCTAGATCTAAAACTTTGTTTGAAGGTGAACCGAAGGAACTAGCCATCTAGCCTCTGGCCTAGGAAACCAATTAAACCACTTGTCGGGCGGCTCCAACGGCTCACAACCTTTTGTTTAACTTGATGTCTTACGTGAAACTTGGAAATATTCGGCAGAAGTTACCGGCATAACGGGCAGCAGCAATCAAAGTCGGATTCCGTTTCGACTTCGAATTTCTTCCATTCACCACTCTTTATTGGGACCGTTCCAAGATTCCATTGCTACTTGCGTTTGTCGAGCGTGTTTTTCAAACTGCGGTAATAGGTAGATGCGTAGAATTCATCAACGATCGTTTGATATTTCGCGTATCCTTCTGCACGATTATTGTTTCGAAAGGCTTCGCGCCCTTCCTTGTACAACTTTTCTGCATCCTCTTGGTGGGTCGCTTGAAGTGCATTAAACGCTTCGACCGTCTCTTTGCATTTTGTCGACAGTGAAAATTGCTCGACCCAATCGATGTACTTGTCGACCCAGCGGCTGTTCTTGTTTTCTTCGATTTGCCGTTTTAAACGATCGCCATCTTTGCGTGCTGCATTCTCGTAAGCCATCCAGATCGCAGAAAACTTCTCTCCACCGTCAATCGCTTTCGCGCGATCGATCACGATGCCAACGTCTCGCCACTTCTTCGACTCGACCAGTTCTTTTCCAAATTTCGCTAGGGCTTCAGCATCTTTGGTCGTCATCATGTCAAGCCAATGAATCGCTTTGTCGATGGGCAGGAAATCGTAAGCATGTCCGCGACCGGGGCGATCGTATTTGACTCGTGGAAAATCAAATGCGAGAAATCGGTTGTAAGCTCGATCCGACATCCCGGGATCAACGACATTGTCTTTTCGCCCATGGAGCAAGTACATCGGCGTCTCGCGTTGGGATTTCATCAAGTCGTCATCGTCGAACACATCGGGTTCGGCCTGGACGATAACTCCACCCGCCATCGGAAATGTGCCACTGATCTTCTCCGGCATGTGCATATGAATCACGTGCGTCAGATAGCCGCCTTGGCTGTGTCCACCGACGAAGACGCGCTCAAAACTGAATTGCTCCTTGAATTCGTCGATCAACTCGCCAACGAGATACGGACTTTCGCGATGCGTATAGGGAAAACCACCCAACGTACTGCGACCAACCCAATTGACGTAGGTGTAGTTAAAGCGCGGCCTTTCGGGAGTGCTGTTTTTGTTCCAGCTTTGCCCTTGAATCCCAAGGATCGCAAATTTCTTGCCAATGTCGGGCCAATTTTTCGCTGTGATATGCACCATTCCATCAGTCGTCCAGTTGCTGCCATGAAGCAATATAATGACGTCGGTTGGATCGCCATCTTTCCATCCATCTGGCATTCGAAGGTTGTAAAGCATGCCATTTTTTGCGACGCCCTTAACGATCTCATTTGGTTTGGGTTTGACCTCCATCTCGTAGCCGTAAGGTTTGATCCCAGTCCAGGCGATGGGTTTCTTTTTTTCGGGATCCATCAGTCCAAAAAGTGATTTTCCATCTTCGGTTTGCTCAAGCCAAGCCTTGCCTTTGAAGTTTCTAACGACGTAGTCAAATTCAAGTCGAGTCCCAATGACTTCACCATTATTCACACTACTCCAGCCTTCAGGGCCGATCGAGCCTGTGACCTCTGTGCCGTCTTGTTCAAGCTTCAATGTGCCCATGGATGAGAGCCATAAACCTGAGAAGTCCATGGTCTCTGCATCTTCGGCGTTTTCATTTTTCTTGTTGGCAACCAGTTTGTATTGGCTGAAGTTGCTATTCACATCGGCCGAGAACTGTCTGCCGCTTTCACTGATACTGGCGGATCCTGTTCCGCTTTCTCTTCCTCTTTTGAATTCAAATTTTAATTCGTTTCCATCAATGCTTCCGTCAAAGGTTCCGTCCTCACCGAATTTCCCAGAAACTTGAGTGCCAGTCTGGGTAAGTTCAATCAACCCCTTGCTGGAGATCCAAAGTCCGTCCCATGGAGAGTCTTGGGCCGCGGTGGTCGAAGCGAACCATGAAACGATGGTCAGTTGGACCAAGACTAGATGTCTAAATCTGCGCATATTTTCCACCTCGAATAAAATGTGATGCTAAAAAAATGGTGCCGCGAATGCGGAATCGGGATGCTGACCGACAATTTATCATCAGCAAACGAAGGTCTATTTACTCTTGCGACTCAGGCTCTGCCTCGCGATTGGCAAGCTTCTTTTTCGCGTAACGATAACGTCGCGCTGCGTAGTACTTATCAACAATCAATTCGCATTTGGCATACGCTTCAGCGTCTTTGCCATCATCGAAGAGTTGGCGTATTTCATTGAACAACTCATCTGCGGACTCGTCATGCGTCGCCCGGAGTTGGTTGAACTGATCCATTGCTGTTTGAGCGGCGGGCGCAAACTCGTGAGTTTTGCGAAACGCAAGAAAGTCTTCAATCCATTGGTTCGATTTGTTTTCTGTAACTAAAGTTTCAAATTCTGCGGCTGTCTTTGAGCCACCGAAATCAGTCTTTGAAAGTAACGAGTCTCGTTCGGTTGTCGGTAATGAATCAAGGTCCAGTCGCGTCAATAAGCCGATCGCATCTCTTGGTTTGTCTTGGGCGACGAGAGTTTCAATGCTTGAACGGATGCCTTTGCTCGAACGAGCTGACATAGTTTCCAGCCAACGAATGGCATGCGGAAGGTTATTACCGCCCAAGTGACTACCCTTTGAGTCCGCCGTCATCACTCTTAGCATTGGGAAACCATCGTCCAGGTATCGCTGATGCGCGACCATTGTGTAGACCTTTTCCAAACGAAGATCATCATCAGGGTGAATGATCACGATCGGCGTGTCCCGTTGCTGTTTGCGAATGAGTTCGTCGTCATAAGCATCAGGTTGGCATTGAATGATCATGGCACCCGAGATGGGAAACGCTCCGTCGAGCAAGTTTGGGTAATTCATGTACATCGAATAAGTCAGCCATGCGCCGTCGGAATGCCCGCCCAAAAAGATCTTTGAAATCGGAACGTAGTCTTGGATCTCTTGAATGACTTCCGCAACCAGTGCCGGACTTTCACGTTCGGTGCCTGGGAAGCCCTTGTACTTGCTGGCTCCAACGAAATTAACGTACGTGTAGTTGTATGCAGGACCCTCGTCTGTTGATGTCTCAGATTTCCGTTCGCCGTTGATTCCAATCAGTAGGTACTCTTGAGCAATTTCCGGCCAGCGGGCAGCGATGTTTTCAATTACGGTTTTGGAATTGGAATCAGATTCATGAAGAAGCACTAACGCAGGATACTTTTTAGTTGGATCGTATGATCGAGGAGCGCGAATATGATACGTCACGTTGTTCTTCGCGAATCCATTCGAGATTTCGCCAGCCACTAGATTTGATTGACCCAGTAAACTTGCGGACGTGAGGTTTTCGAGGAGGACGTTGACGTCTTCACCATTGTCGATCGCGAAAGTGATTGAATCGCCTTTAATGCTACCCAGCAGATAAGAGCCGTCTGTCGTTTCAATCTTAAACTGGTCTGGTTTATCTTTTCTAGATTTGATCAAACGAACTTGGTTGACGTTTAGGAAAGAGCGACCGAAAGATGAGATGATTTCGAGTTCAGAATTGTTAGAACCGATAAACGTTTTGCCGTCGTTGAGCGTGACGAAATAACGAAGATTGGGTGGGATGTTTTCCTCTGTGTTCGAGTCGGTCTCTGAGATTGGCGTTAATTCTTCTTTTGTTTTATCGTCGGCTTGCAAAGCGACAGCCTGGTTGTCGACATCCAGCGCGGAACTAGCCAGTTGAGCAGTCGACACGGGGATGGCGAAACACATTAACAAGATGACGGCGGCGACCAACGTTCGTCGACTGACAGGAAGGCGGAGTGTTTTTGCAGAAAGGATCGAAGCCACGCGGCTTTCCAGTGGAGTTGCGTCACTCATTGCAACCGTCGCGACGAGCAAATGCCGATTCAAATGCCGATTCTTAACTGACTGACGAGCCACATTGACCAGCACATCGGCATACTCGACTTGTGATATTCCCGATCGAATGACGAAGTCGTCACAAGCGTTTTCGCTCTCCGCTCGAATCTGCGAAACGTAAATCCAAGCCAATGGATGGAACCAAAGAACTGCTTGCTGGGTTCTCGCAATCAAATTAGTTAGGCAGTCGTAGCGACGAAAATGAGCGAGCTCATGAAGAAGCACTGAACGCCATTGGCCATCACTCCATGCAAAGCAATTACTTGGTATCAAAATTGTTTTCTTGAAAATGCCAAAACCAAGTGGAGATTGAACGGCTGAATTGGAAACTTTGACTTGAATTCCTTGGGACCTCACTCTTTGAATGAGTTGCCTTGTGCTGACTGGAATCGAAGCAAACTGTTTCGTCGTTGTGAGCCCAAGTGATTTCCTTGTTACATTTGAGACCACGACCCACGCGAGCAAAACACGCGTCAGCAGAATTAGTACTCCTACTAACCAGACGAGTAGAGTGATCAGAGCCCAATTGAATGCAAATCGTTTCGATGATGATTCTGTCGCGAGCGTCGACTCCAAAATTTGACTTGCACCGCCCGATTCGGTTTGTAGAACGACAAGTTCCTTGGCATTTGAGGTCTCAAGCGAAGTCTTTTCAGTTTGGTCATCGGCGTACACGTCGCATTTCGCTGATGTCGTTAAGGCCGAGTCGCTATTCTTGGTTGCCGAAATAACTGACGAGTCAGAAGTCGTCGAATCCAAATTCCCGGCTTCGTTTTCGAACGCACAAGTTGTTTGGAGTTCAAGGTCCGTTGGGGTTAGGTCAAGATGATTCGGTTCCAAGAAAGTCGCGGGTTTCGAAGCAATTGAACGGGTGAAGGGCATCGACCAACTGGGCGCGAGAAAGTGGAAAACGACCAAGAATGGTAGGCAGCCGAGTCCGATCGTCAGAATCGCATGTCGGAAAGATGCAGAACGTCGTTTGAAAAATTGACACGACATCAAGAGCATACAAATCAGCAAAGTCAATTTTGCGAGCAAGAGTGTCAGCGAAATAGCATCCGTGTTGGAAAGAAGGTCATTCATGCTTGGTCCTCCTTCTTCCGCGCTTCTTTGATCAACTTTTCCATTCGGCGAAGGGCTTCGGGATCATTGTTGGTTTTGGGATCCGCGAAATGCGAAGCGATCAAATTTTCGATCGAACCACCAAAAAAAGTCTGCAAAACGTTTTGCAAAGCACCCCGACTGGCTTTTTCCTTTGAGCCGGTTGGCGAATAGATAAACTCACGTCCTTCACGTTTATGCTTGAGAAGCTTCTTCTCGACCAAGATCGTCAGGATCGTGCGAATCGCCGTCCGACTGGGCGGGTCAGGTATTTCGCAAACGATCTGTTTGGCGGTCGCGCTGCCGCGAGAAAAGATTATCTGCATAATCTGACGCTCGCGTCGCGAAAGGTCTTTCGTCGGATCCATTTGCCACCTCGGTCCAAACACTGTTTTAAATCAGCTTCACAGGTCGTCTGTTTTAGACTTCATTCTCGTAAGTGAATGTGATCGTATCGTTCAACTCGTTACGGTATTCAATCGCAACGAGTTCTCCAATAAGCCAATTTTTTAGCACTTGAGATTTTCATGTCAAGAAAAAAGCCAATAAATTGGCATTTAATTTTTTGTCGAAATCGTTTTGCGAGGATCTGTTGCGGGAAGAGAGAAGGCAGGCAATCGTTGCGAGTGAGAATATGAAAAGCAGCAAAGAGGAAAACGGTTATTGATTGAAAGTGACTCAATGTACGATTTCACAAGTCCATATTGTAGCAATGCTTGACACCTGATGATGCGAGCGAAAAGCGGTAAAATGGTTTGGCGTGTTGTCAATCAATTCCGATTCCCAAGTGTGTTGTATCGCTTGCACATTTGAAAATGAAGAAAACAAAAAGGCCAAAGATGAAAATCAACAAAATTGCGACGCTTTCAATCGTCGTTCTGGCAGTCGGCTTGTCTGGCGTAAGTCTTACTGTCGGTCAGGAAACGAAAAAGGAAGAACAGATGACGGATTCGATACTTCTCAAAAAATGGATTGGGCCGTACGGCGGACTTCCGCCTTGGAGAATGGTCAAAGTCGACGAGTTTCCTGCGGCGTTCGAAACCGCCATTGAGGCCTCGACCAAAGAGATCGAAGCAATCGCCAATGAAGCTGAATCTCCAACATTCGCCAACACGATTGTGGCTTTGGAAAAGTCCGGCAAGACATTGAATCGAATTCAAACCATGTTTGGCGTTTACACTTCGAACCTTAACACAGGTTCGGTAGCAGATATCGACAAGGCGGTTGCGCCAAAGCTGTCTAAGTTCTACGATTCGATCGTTCAGAATTCAAAACTATTCGAGCGGATTGAATCAGTCTACAAAAGCGCAGAGATGGAATCGCTGACCAGTGCTGAACAACGGCTCGTAAAAGACCGATACGACAGTTTTGTCCGGCAGGGGGCGAAGCTGAATGCGGAACAAAAGAAGTCACTGTCGCAGAAAAACGCCGAGCTTGCGACGATGTTCTCCGACTTCAGCCAACGCGTTCTCGAAGACGAAGAAGGCTACGTGACTTGGATCAACGATGAAGCTGATTTGGATGGACTGCCGCAAAGCACGATCGACGCAATGGCCGGGGCAGCGGAGAGCTTGAAAGGCGATGGTGATGCAAAAGGAAAATGGGCGATCACCAATACTCGTTCTTCTATGGAGCCATTTTTGACTTATGCGACAAACCGAGAGCTCCGAGAAAAGGTTTGGCGAAATTACTACAACCGTGGCGACAACGGCGGAGAAAATGATACCAACGAGCTGATTGCGAAGATTCTTAAGCTTCGTGCTGAGCGCGCTTTGTTGCTTGGGTATCCAACTCACGCTCATTGGCGGTTAGAGCCTCAAATGGCGGCGACTCCCGAGAAAGCGATGGACTTGATGTTGAAAGTTTGGCCCAAAGCCGTTGCTCGCGTTAAGGAAGAGGTCGCGGATATGCAAAAGATCGCCGACGAAGCGGGGGCAAACATTACGATCGAGGGTTGGGACTATCGCTTTTACGCTGAAAAAGTTCGCAAGGCAAAATACGATCTCGATTTTGAAGAAGTCAAACCATATTTGCAAATGGAGAAGCTTCGAGAAGGAATGATGTGGGCCGCGGGTGAGCTTTACGGATTTGAGTTTAAGCAAGTTAAAGACGTGCCCGTTTTCGAGAACACGGTTCGTGTCTGGGAAGTGACCCGCGATGGCGAGCACGTTGGACTTTGGGTTTTCGATCCTTACGCCCGTCGTGGTAAGCGAAGCGGTGCGTGGATGAATGCCTATCGAATTCAGGAAAACATCGACAAGGCGATCACGCCGATCGTGTCGAATAATTCAAACTTCATCAAAGGCAAAGAAGGCGAGCCTGTCTTAATTTCGTGGGATGACGCGGTTACTTTGTTTCACGAGTTCGGCCACGCCTTGCATGGGCTTTGCAGTGACGCGAAGTATCCGTCACAAGCTGGAACTTCAGTCGCTCGTGATTACGTCGAGTTTCCATCGCAACTGAACGAGCACTGGTTGTCGACGCCTGAGATTCTATCTAAGTTCTGCGTTCACTATGAAACAGGTGAGCCAATGCCAAAAGAGTTGCTGGACAAAATCGAAAAGGCGTCGACCTTCAATCAAGGTTTCAGCACGGTTGAGTATCTTGCAAGTGCTTTGATTGATATGAAACTGCATTTGGCGGGCAACGTAAGAATCGATGCTGACAAGTTCGAAAAAGAGACGTTGGCGGAACTTGGGATGCCAAAAGAAATTGTGATGCGACATCGCACGCCACAATTTAGCCACGTGTTTTCAAGCGATGGCTATTCGGCTGGTTATTATAGCTATTTGTGGTCGGATGCTTTGACGGCGGATGCGGCTCAGGTGTTCGAAGAGGCTGGAAGTTACTACGATCCAGCGGTAGCCAAGAGCCTGTACGAAAACATTATGTCGGTTGGCGACACGATTGATCCGGCTGATGGTTTTCGTAAATTCCGTGGACGAGATGTCGATACGAAAGCCTTGCTTCGAAAACGTGGCTTCCCAGTCGATTAAGGCTTCTCTGTTTCGACTTAATTAAGACTTGATGTTCAAATAAAAACGCCGCTCGAATAATTTCGAGCGGCGTTTTTTGTCGTTATGGCATGGCTCGTGGCTTTGATTGTTTGAAAGAGC
>CAYMFZ010000044.1:15969-18475 GCA_964389585.1 uncultured Pirellulaceae bacterium
CAGCAAAACAAACCACTCGCTCAACTGACCCGAGGCTAGGGCTAACGGCTCACAAGTTTTGGGATAGGTTCTAAGTTGATTCTTGTCAAACTTTTGGCAATCGCTTAGCCGTGGTTTTTATAGACCATGACCTGAACAATCGACTTGGCTCGTTTGCGGTCCATTTCAAATTTGATCATCAAATCGTCAATGAACGACTTTTCATCGTCTTCCACGACACCATCGACCAAAACGATATCGCACGCATTCGCAAAAGCCGTTTCTCGCAATTCAGGTGGAACGGCGGGATGACACTTGTCGAGCAATTTCTCAGGTCCGCCTCGTTTGAGGACGCCCATTAAGCGGTCCATCATGTTGCCGAATTGCTGCTCGGAGATACGTTGATAGAGCTTCATTCGGCTGAGCTTCATCATTAAGACTTGGACTTCATCACCAGTGATGTGGCCATCACAAGCGGAGGAGCAAAGCAATACGCCGGCGAAACCCTCTTGGGGGCCAAAAGATTCTTCTTGAAACTGGTCGCCAACGACATCATCAAATAGGGACATAATAAACTCGCGGATTTGATCTTGTACGGAAGGAAGTAAACAGGTCGCCGTCTAGCCTTTGTTTTTGATGACCATGACTTGGGCGATGGTTTTGGCCAGATTGTCCGGCAAACCAAGTTTCTTCTGAAGCTTGTCAATGAATTCCTTTTCTTCAGGGTCGACAATTCCATCTGCCAAAACGATATCGCACGCATTGGTAAACGCCGCGTTCTTCAATCCCTCGGGCAAGTTCTTGATACATCCATCGATCAACGAGTCCACGCCACTCTTCTTTTGAAACTTATGGAGCTTGTTCATCATCTGATTGAACTGCTTTTCGTTGACGCGTTCGAAAAGCTTCATTCGTAAAAGTGCGGTGATCAGCCCCTGCACTTCGTCGTCTGCAATGTGTCCGTCACAGGCACTTGCACCTAGCAAGACGCCGGCAAAACATTCTTGAGGCGAGAGTCGCGTACTGGTCTCCAAGCCGCCAAACAAACTATCAAAAAGTCCCATTAGGTCCCCTAAAAAGTAATCTGGGAGTGGTGAATTAGAAATCTATCATATCGTCTGAAAACACGGATGCAAGAATCTTGAAATGCGATGCAGGAGACCTTCAAAGTCAAAACGAAACTCAACTTTCGTTGTTTGTTGTGGCAATTTCTGGTGGGTAACTTCTGCCGGAAGTTTCCAAATTCACGCAAGACCCAATTTCAGCAAGCGATTAATCGATAAAAGAGTCAAGTCATGGGCTTGGTAACTCTCGGCAAGAGTCACCCTCTAAAATTTCGTATTAATGTTTTCAATTCGGCAAATTTTCGAAAGCGACTTTGCTGTTCTCCTTGAACGCAATGGGATCGAGGAGAGGTGGAGCTGTTAGGGTGGATGTTGGGTTTCACGAGTCAGCCCGTAAGTCGTCCGGATTCTCTCATCTCTGCAGCAAGTGATTTAAACTCTTCTTTCTTTGATTCTGGGAGTGCGCGCCAATCAATACCGTGAATCGCGCCGTAGATTGCATAGAGATAGGCCGCATTGCAGCAACTGGCACTTCTTCCTTGTTGAAGACGTCCCAGCAACATTCGAACGAAAGTCTCTTCGGCACCAAGAGCAATGACTTGTTCCGCCGTAAATATTCCAACCGCGTTTAAGTCTTTTTCACAAGCTGGTCCAAGGTTTCGCATCTCGGAAACGGCTCTTTCGTCAATCGGTTTTGCCATGATTTTTCCAGCTCGCTAACCATTAGGTTTTGTCCACATTGAATTGTGAAAGGTCGTTAAATCCAAGTCAACAAACGTGACTTGGTTTCGCAGTATCGAAGGCGCAATCTCTCTCGATTGCTATACTGGACCGCAAAGTTTCCTTCAACTCAAAGATAACAATGAGCATTAAGTCCATTCAACCAATCGTTTTGTTTTTGCTGATCCCTGTGCTGTTCGCAAGTTGTTCACCCGAGTCAAAAACATCACGGACTGACGAGTCTACCAATGATAACGCGCGCGAAAACATTGTGGCCAAATCTACTGATTCGTCAGAAAAGGATTCGGTGTCGGTTCAAACAAGTTCTGTTGAATCCGTTCCTGACGAGGCAAACACAACTAAAATCGAAACTGCCGAAATGAAGGATGAGACAAACGTAGAAAGTTCGAACACGAAACCGAATCCTAGTTCCTACAGAATGCTTTCATGGAACGTCGAATCGGAAGGGGCCGACGGCAACGTGATCGGTAGGCAATTGGCTGAGTTGAATCCGAACGACCTTTACGATGTGTTCGCTCTTTCGGAAGTCTTACCAGCCGACCTGGGAAAATTCCGCAACGCGTTAGGAAAGCACTATAGGTACGCGTATTCGAAATCAGGCAACAACGATCGGTTGGAAATTCTTTACAACGAAAATCGGTTCGAGCTCGTGCGGCATTTTGAAATTCAGGAGATCAATATCTTGAAGCGATATCGTGCACCTTTGGTGGTTCATCTTCGAG
>CAYMFZ010000045.1:0-4199 GCA_964389585.1 uncultured Pirellulaceae bacterium
ACGTGAGTCCATGCAAACAATTCTGCATCGGCTTTAACCAGACTATCGGTTTCCTTTAAGGCAAAAGCGTCAAACGGGGGAGGCGTTACCAAAACCAGCTTTGCCCCTTGCTTCTTTGTCTTTTCTATCAGCCGTTCAATACCCGATTTGAACTTGTTGAATCTAGTCTCATCAAACGGGGCATAAATCGCGTCGTTCATTCCATAACAAGCAATCACCATGTCGGGTTTAGTTTTTTCAAATACACGATCGAGTCTTTCATGGACGTCCGGTCGCGGAAACGGGTGAGACGGCTCAGTCAATCCGCTGCAAGTTTCGCTGGACAATCCAAGATTGACAAGCTCCGGTACTGTTTCAAAGTTTGCCAACAACGTTGACTCAATCAACGAAATGAAAGTTCCACTATGCGTGTTCGAATCACCAAGAAAGACGACGCGTTTACAATCCAACAACGCGGCCTGTCGTTTTTGAATTTCGTCAACGGTTTTCTGATCCTCTAAACCTGCGGTTTTCTGCGCAAAAACGACTTGCTCATTGATCACGATTACAAACATTAAAAAAACAACACTCAACAAAAGACGGCTACGACTTTGCGAACTCATTCCAAGCGATAGACTAATCATCCTTATCCCCGATTAAATTTGCTTTGGCCTTAGTCATTGGACTGGCAAGATGATGCAAATCACTTCGTCACTTTACCTTCGATTTGGCGACAATTGAATAGTTGGGCAAATAGAAATCAACCTGGAAGCCCATGAAGAGAGAATCTCCCATCTCAGTCGCCATTCGAAAGGGCAAACAAGCAGCGTGGCAAAATCGCTGGGCTGGGGTATGTCTCTGGATATTTGGGACTTTGATTATTCTCGGCTACTTCAATATTGAAGCCGTTCGCGCTGGACTTGAATCGATTGGCGAGACGAAAGTTAGAGTTGGCCTTGCGTTTGGAGTAATCTCAACGGCGATTTTTGGCGGGCTACTGCCGACTCTCATTCCAATCCTTCTTGGCAAACCTCGACCTAAGAATTATCGGAGTCTCTTAATCAGCAACGTATTGTTTTGGGGTTTCAAGGGCTTTGAAGTCGACTTGCTTTACAGATTTCAAGCTTGGCTGTTTGGCAACGAAAACGATTGGAAAACCATCATCGCAAAAGTTTTTGTGGATATGGGGGTCTATGCTCCCACCATCGGCCTTCTCAATTGCGTCCTGTTTTACATTTGGCGAGACAACGGCTATTCATTTGCTCAGACTAAAAAACAACTTGGCGAACGTTGGTATGTCCGCGTCGTCCTGCCTGCACTGATTTCCAATTGGTGCGTTTGGATGCCGTCAGTCATTATGATTTACAGCCTACCCTTGGCTTTGCAATTGCCCGTGCAAAATTTGATACTTTGCTTTTGGGTGCTAGTTTTGGTTTTCTTTACCACTCCCGAACCAGGTGAAAACAAATGATTCGTCAAACCTGAAGTGTATCGGGGGAAAGCCGCAACGGGTAAACTTCAGGCGTCGTGACGATCCTCATTTTTGACAAAAATTGATCATCAAGTAGAGACCTTCTGCCCCAAGATTCGACGACGAAATTCTTGGATCAATGGGATTTTGTTTAGCCACGGCGATGCATCGGCTTTTGCTTCGTCGTGGGGACAAACTTCGCCAGCAAACCCATCAGGTATCTGACTATAAAGTTCGATACCATTTGCAGTTTCAAAATCGTGATGGTATTCGTATCCAGGTATAAACAGATCGTCGTCCGCAATGACATCAATTGTTCTCACACCAAAACTTGAAAGCTCCGTCGTGGTTGCTTGGGGTGGAATTATCCAAACGTGATCAGGACCGGCAATGAAATAGTATTGGATTTTTTGGTTGGTAGACAAAATCCGAAAACGCTGAAGCCTCCCGCCGTACAACCGGCTTTGGGATTGGCTACGCTCAATGACACCGTTTTTGAAATCCGGCTCAAAACCTTTTGCGATCCAGAGCGATGTAGGATCGCCGGTCGATTTGAAACAGGCAATTGAACGACCACGGTTGACTAGGTTTTCAGGCAACGCCGCTGCGAGTTCCCTTGGTTTTACGAAATCATCGTAGGGTTCAACGCGATCCGATGGACCTTGCCTCAAAATCCAACTGAGTATTTCTAAATTTCCCTTGGCCGCCTTGCCAGACTTTTTAAGCAGGCTTTCAAGCGAAGACTGAATCTCGATGGGCAGGTCGGTCGTTGACTCGATTGACTCAACCATTACGCTGCCGGACTCAACTTCGTATCGAACATCGCCCTTGCCAATCCACAAGTCACCATCGTCCTCGAAAGCAAAGTGGGACGCCGATCGCCAAGCAAGTGACAGGTCTTTGTAAAAGATTCTGGGGTAGATGCTTTTCCGACGAGGGCTACTTTGTTGAACAACATATCCAACGAAAAAACGCAGCTCCGGAATTTGAATAACGCCAGAGAGGAAAAACGTCGTATCAAAAAGATCGATACCGAATTTGGGTTTAACGATTTTCTGTTCAAGCAAACTCGGGTTCTTCTTCGCAACACCGGCAATTTGAAGTTTTGCACCGTCCTCAACCAGTTTCCTAAACTCTTTCGCGACCGTTCGCGTGGACAGATCAAATGGGCAAACGCCAGATACGACTTCGGTAGGGATTTTCATATAGACCAGAGTAGACGCACTTAGATGGATTGATGCGGCAGCGATTCATTTGCCAGAAACAAGAATGTTGAAGCGGACTTATCGTACGCCAGAAAACAGACGTCAGACAGGCTTAACGGTTGGACGCAAAATCGCGGATCGAATCCAACAGAGAAGAAGAGCCTTCTTGAGCAAACGACAAAATCACTTCAGCATCTTTGAGACATTGCTGATCAACTCGTTGAATACTTCTTCGGTTACGCTTAGTCGGCTCGACAGCGCCCTGAGGACTCTGGTTTCTTCATCGGAAACCGAACCGTCAGCCATGGCAACTTCTAGCAGCGCGGCCATCGTCGCTTGAGGGTCCGCATTCAATACGCGAAATTGTTCTTCATGGAAATTTGGATCGGTAGCACCTCGTTCGATCATGGCTTCGAGCGACGCACGCCCCACGCCAACTTCTGCCGCGAGCTTGTTGATAACCTTGATTTCATTCTCATTGGGTTGTCCGTCAATTCCTGCGACGCAACAGGCGGCTCGCAGGACATCGACTCGCTGCATTGGAGTCATCATGGTAAATACTCGCTACAATTCCTTGCAAAATCGCAATATAGCATTCGCGATATTTGTATCAAAGTTTGATGTTCTCTTTAAACGAAAAAACAGCCACAAAAATTTGTGGCTGTTTTTAATATTCAACTTGGTTCGTCCGAATTTATGACGATTCCATCACGTTCTCGTCACAGACTTTCGTCTTTTCCGAAACGACCTATCGGTTTTCAGATTGAGTTGTGGCCTCGGCGATACGGTTTTCAGGTTTCAGCTTTTCCATCATCGACTGAATCGGGCCAACGTTGCTTGCTCGTGCAGGCCATGTCGTTCGGATGTACGATCCCGTTGATGTCTTCAAACCGCTATCCCACCAAAACCATCCGCCAGAGATAATCCCAACGACTTCGTGGTTGGCATTAAAAACGGGGCCACCAGAGTCACCGGGAAGTAATGGCACGTCGGCAAAGATCTTTTCAAAACTTGATGGTGGCGATGCGAATGCCTCGAACGTTCTGATGCAACTTGCAAGATCCGTTCCTCCACCCAGTCCAGCAAGTTCTAGCTTGTCGCCGCGTTCGACTGATTTCGTCGCAAGTTTCGCTGGATTGACTTCGCCTGGAACCCAAACCCAAAGAACCGCAACGTCTTTTGCTTCGTCGTGTTGAACAACTCGGCATCCGCGAGCGCGTCGCTCACTTCTGTAGGTGACTTTGATCGAGCCGTCGACAATATCGTCTTGAACGACATGCCAAGCAGTCAAAACATAGCCTTCGTATCCATCCTTAATCGGCTTGTCTTTGTTGACTGAAATCAACACACCGGTTCCAGAGCCGCCACTCGTGGAGACTTCAACGATTGATTCATGGTGGGTATCAATCGGCGTCCATTTCCAAAGTCCAGATCCTTTGCCGACAGGTTCTTTTGTATTAGTGGGTGCGGGCGAAAAATTTTTCGCAGTTGGGAATCCTGGTTGATTCGCGATCGCTGCGGGAAGCTCAACTGCACCGTAAGGA
>CAYMFZ010000045.1:4232-4634 GCA_964389585.1 uncultured Pirellulaceae bacterium
CGATGTTGATGGTTCGACAGAAGACGCTGCCGGTGGATAAACAATGAGGTCTGGTATGACCGATGGATTGTTCAATGGATCCTGAGCTTGAAGACTCGCCGCGTAAAGCAAGAAAGAAAAAAGAAGAGTTGGAGTGATCCTGTTCATAGCTGCCTCCTAAGGCAGGGCGACAGGTCAGTCAGTTTTCAATCGACGGGAGTCTTTTGAAGTAGCAGGACCTGCCCGCCAAGTAAGTTGATTGGTTTCCGTCCCTATTGTTTCGAGAAACATTCGTCTGCTTTCATTTAATCGGCTTTACCCAATCCTCGTATTCACAAAAAATGCACCTAAACCACGTTGTGGCTGGCAAATTACTGAACCTCGTGAATCTTTTCACGGATATTATGGACACATCCTTAAATG
>CAYMFZ010000045.1:4644-9610 GCA_964389585.1 uncultured Pirellulaceae bacterium
ACGGAAACGTAATTGCCGCAATCTACAATCTAGGTGCTAGAACCCCCCCAAATGTCCAGTCAAAGCGAAATCACTTTTCCACTTGCGTTGGCAGATTGCATGCAAGCGTCCAAGACTTGCTGCGTCTTCATCGCCGCATCGGGCCAGTGCGAGTCGAGTTTTCCGCTTGAAACGATATCACCGAATCGGCGGAACAAATTGCTCTCTTGCGAGTTGGCTGCACTGTTTCCAGGCTCGACAATCGAAACCTCTTCGCGGTTTTCCTGCATTTCAAAATCGCAATCATTGACCACAAATTCTGGCTTCGTTATCGAAAACCTCGCGTGGTCGCCCGCAAAAGGTAAAACAAAATCCGGAATGTAGACCACGCCTTCAGTTCCACTTACATGAGCCCATTGTTGGTGCCCCGTCGCGAAACTATTGTAAAAAGTTGAAGAAACGCCATTTTCAAACTGCAATTCGCATTCGATTTCCATTGGAACAAAGTCCGGACTTTCCTTGCGCTTGTGCGACAATAACATGTTTCCGCGAACTGAAATTGGCATTTGGTAGTTCATCACCCAAAGTGCAAATCGGATCGTGTACCAGCCAAGATCTCCCAAGCATCCGAATGGTTCCAACTCGCTGTTCGTTCGGATGTTACCTTCTTCGAACTCGTCTCCACCATAGAAACTAAACTGAGTTGCGATTCGTTTTAGCGTTCCAATTTGAGTGTCAATTGCTTTTCGAATCTGGACCATTCGTTGTGAGTGCATGTACATAACGCCGTCCATAAACTGCACGCCATTTTTTTCACAAGCGTCAATCATTGCGGCAAGTTCACTGGCACTTCCAGCGCAGGGTTTTTCGCACATCACGTGCTTACCAGATTCCGCTGCCTTGATCACCCATTTTTTTCGCAGCCCCGTTGGAAGCGGAATATAGACCGCGTCGATGTCATCAGCAGCCAACAGTTGGCCGT
This sequence comes from uncultured Pirellulaceae bacterium, assembly GCA_964389585.1. Lineage (GTDB taxonomy): Bacteria > Planctomycetota > Planctomycetia > Pirellulales > Pirellulaceae > Mariniblastus. Next base: position 5,606 of record CAYMFZ010000045.1, read on the forward strand.
AGCCTTCGATTGCGCGAGGTTGAACCTCAAAGGGGACGGCATTTTGTAGCTGATTTATAAATTCATTGCATTTATCAAGATTCCGGCTGGCAACCGCCACCACTTCGCCATTGCCTGAGAGCTTGATCGCCTGCCAATTTTTCTGCCCGATCGTCGCGGTACTCATGATGCCCCAACGACAGAGCTCAGAGTCTTTTGCGGAAGTTGAAATTTTAGTTCTCCGATTGTTTCACTTGATTGTGGCTAAAAAAGTTGGTGGCTGACTCATTCTCAAAAGATTACAAGTCAAAATGAAGAAGCGGCTGTCAAATTTCATCCAACTCAGCTTTGATGGCTTCGACCTCCGCACGTCGACTTAACGAAGAAACCGTTGCCCGCTTCCAATCGATTCCGATAAACTCGGCAAGCTTATAAGCAAGATGAAGATCGAGGACCCCCCGGTATTGATTGACCAATTTGTTTTCAACGTAGATTGAGTTTCGGTTCGTATCGAAACCGGACTCGAAATTTTCCGCCAGTTCTTCGATCCAAGAATTGGGAATTCCTTCTTGTCGACAAAGATCTTCATCCCAAATTTCATCGCCCGTACACTTCATTAACAACATTTGGGCCGACGCAGAATCAAGCATCAAATCTCTCATTGGCTATTGGCGATAAAAAACCCGAAAGAACACAACTGCTCTTCCGGGTATAGTTCAAAATCACTTGGATTCAGATGGTGCGGTACCACCATCGCTCGGCGAGTCTTTGCAATATCGATCAAGCCAATCGAAAAACACTCGATGCCATAGCACACCATTTTGGGGTTTCATTACCCAGTGACCTTCTTCTGGAAAATACAAAAACCTAGAGGGAACGTCCTGAACTTGGGCCGCAGTAAAGGCTTCCATTCCCTGTGTGACCGGAACGCGGAAATCCTTCTCGCCATGAATCACAAGTAACGGAGTTTTCCAATTCTTGATAAATCGGTTGGGAGAAAACTGAGCATAATCAGCAGCAATCTCATCCGATTCCCAATAGGGTCCACCTAGATCCCAATTTACGAAGAACAATTCTTCGGTCGAACCGTACATCGACTCAAGATTGAAAACACCACAGTGCGCGATCATCGAACAAAACCGATCAACGTGATTTCCCATCAACCAATAGACGGTGTAGCCACCAAACGAAGCACCAATCGCTGCGACTCGATCTTTGTCGACGTAGTTCTCGGCGATCATGCTGTCAGTTGCTGAAAGAATATCCTTCATCGCTTGACCGCCCCAGTCGCCGCTGATCTGGTCATTCCATTGACGACCGAAACCAGGAAGACCACGTCGGTTTGGCGCGACGATGATGTAGCCTTTGGCCGCCATCAGGTGAAAGTTCCAGCGATAGGAAAACCACTGACCGATCTGACCTTGCGGACCACCTTGGCAATAAGTCAGCAAAGGCCATTTCTTGTCTGCTTGTGCGTCGAAATCTGGTGGATGAATTACCCAACAATGGATCTTCTCACCATCGGTTGCCTCAACGTAACGTTCTTCAATGGTTGGAAGCTCCAAATTCTCGTAGACATCATCGTTGATTCCAGTCATCGACTTAACCGTCTTGTCAGCAACGCTCAGAGTAAACAGTTCGGCTGGACGCAGCATGCTGGTACGAGAAACGAGCATTTTGCCATCACTGAGCCCACCAAATGAATGCCAGTTGTAACGTCCCTCGCTAATCGGAGCGGTGCTGCCATTTTCAACTTCAATTCGAAACAGTTGAGTTGTTCCGTTACGTTCCGAATCGAAAACAAGTGATTTTGAATCAGCCATCCACGCCGGTCCATTGGCGTTTTGATCCAGCCCAACAGTAAGTTCTTTTGAACCGCCTGTTTCTCGATCGACCAAAATGATTCGATTGCGATCTGATTCAAATCCAGGCCGCTGCATCGAACTATAAGCGATGTATTTTCCATCAGGCGAATAAGTAGGATTATTATCGTAGCCTTCACCTGTCTCGCTAATATTTCGTGGCTCGCCTGATCCGTCGGCCGGAACGAGAAACACGTCGCTGTTGGTTGACTCTTCCCATTTGTCAACGTTCTTCATTGTGAATGCGATTTCCATCCCATCGGGCGACCAAGTGAAATGTTCTGAGCCAGCGAATGGTGGAACCGGACAATCGGCCTTGATGCCATCCATCAAATCGAGGGCTTCCATCGCAACACCATCTGGCCCGATTACCGCCGCATGAAGGTGGCTGTATTTGTAATCGTGCCAAGCATTCCAATGTCGGTACATCAGTTGGTCAATGATCCGTGCATCAGCTTTGGGCAGATCGGGATAGAGCTCGTTTGGCTCTTTGTCCATTTTAATATCAAGCGTAAAAGCAAGTTTGGTGCCGCCGGGCGCGATCTTCAAATTCGCAATTCCGTCTTTTACCGAAGTCAGCTTCATCGCTTTTCCGGTGGTAACATCCAGAGAATAGGCTTGGCTCGAAGGACTTTCGTCATCTTCTTTCGCATCTTCAGCAGGGGAGGGTGTTCCTTCAAAGAACAATCGATCTCCGTCTTTGGTTGACATCCAATCGAGCGCTCCAATTGAGCTCCAGCCATCAAGCACGACGGTCTCCTTGGAATCGGAAAGATTCACGACATGCAAGATCGAACGCCCTTTGTCTTCGGATAGTTCGTATCGCCGAACGGTATACGCGACCTGCGATCCATCGGGCGACGAAACGGCTTCGCCCAAACGACCAAGCTTCCAAAGCAACTCGGGCGACATCCGTTTGGGACCGTCTTGAGCAACTGCAGAACCCACAAAGCAGCCTGAGGAAATTAGAATTCCAACTAAAAGAACGCAGCGCGTTGCATCCAAAATCAACTTCTGCAATTTCATTGTCTAACCTTGTTGAATTGTGTTTCGAGAAAGTGGTTTGATCACGCGAATCAACCTGCAAATATACTGCGCACATGCCGGAGATAACACGGGCGTAACGCTTTTTACAATGTGAAACATGAGATTCGCTTAAGGGCTGAAATACGCCTCCGATTAACACAAATCGGTTCGTATTGCGATTGGCCCAAAAAGCTGTTACTTATCCAAAAATCGTGCCCAGCGGTTGAAATTCAAATTTGAATTCACAATGCGTGGCGAACCTGTAAAACGACCAAGGCAAGTCAATGAATTTCGCAAACTCGCGTTCACAAGATGTACCGGCAAATTCCAATCGGAATCTCAGAGCGAGAATGCTGTTCGGAGGAGCGTTGGCTGCTTTGTTTTTCGTCGCACAAACAATTTCTGTTTCATGGGGTCAGCCGTTATCCACCCAAGACGATCCAAACGTCGAAGACTACGCGATCGATAACTCACATACATCGCTGGTCTTCGCAGTCAGCCATTTTGGGCTGAGCTATACCTACGGTCGATTCAACAAATGCGAAGGCGAGTTTCAATTAGACAAGGGCGAACTCACAACCAAGGGATTCTCTTTCACGATTGATGCCAACAGCATCGACACGAACAATGAAGAACGTGATACGCATCTGCGCGGTCCAGACTTTTTCGACACCGAGCGTTTTGATGAAATCAAATTCGTGACTACCGGGTATACGAAGGAGAATGGCGTTTACAAAATCAAAGGCGACATGACGATGCTTGGCCAGACAAAGCCTTTGTCGATGCCAGTCAACCTCGTCGGAATAGGGCAGGGGCCATTTGGAGAACGACGAGCCGGGTTCTTCACCAAATTCACGATCAAGCGATCAGACTTTGGGATGGACAAAATGCAAGGTCAAATCGGAGACAACATTTCGGTTACCTTCAGTTTCGAAGGCGTCAAAAAATAGCGGCTCGACAGGCTGTTACTGAATGGTATTGTCATCTTCAGATGAAGTGCTCATCGATTTAACGGGTTTCCCGAGCACATCAATTTGTCGTTCTAAAGCATCCACGTTTTTCTCAGCTACCACGCTTTGATTTCGGAGAAATCAGCGACGTTATCGATAGTCGTTGATTTCTCCGAAATCTTAACGGG
>CAYMFZ010000045.1:9620-18050 GCA_964389585.1 uncultured Pirellulaceae bacterium
GGCATCACACATCAAGATTAATTCAAGCAAGCTCCCAACTAAAACTATCGCTGCGCCTTTTGTTTTTTCCCTCTCCGTTTCACCTGTCGCTCAATCGCGTTCATCTCAGTCTCAACACCTAGATCGCCTTGCTCTTCCATCCACTGATCAAGCCGCTTTCGCAACCGCTTGATCGTCTTTGCGTGCTGTGGACTCGCTGCGATGTTTTTCATTTCCATTGGATCTGATTTGCAATCATACAGTTCGATCGCCGGACGAACTTGGTAACCGGTCACAAGCCTCTCCGCTTCGGCATCACCTCCTTCAGCTTTCTCCACCATCGACTTGAATTCATCCGACTGCATATAGATATTCGAAAACCTCGATTCGTGATTGAGGTTCAGAATCAACTTATAGTTTTCGTCTCGAACAGACCGAATGGCATACGCATCACTTCCATTCAAAATGCCGCGAGTAGTCATAATCCCAAAGACGAACTCCTTGTGCTTGTCGGTATCTCCAACCAACACTTTGCGAAAACTCTTGCCGTCGAGTTCTTCGACAACTTCTCCTCCAGCAACATCAATAAAAGTCGGAGTTAAATCGACGTATTCAACCATGGCTTTTGAAACACTTTGCGGTTTGACTTTTCCTGGCTAACGCACCAGCATCGCCGATCGAAGTCCATTGTCGTAACAAGTCCATTTGGCAAACGGCATTGAATTGCCCTGTTCCGAAACCACAATCAACATGGTGTTGTCGCGCAATCCAAGCTTGTCCAACATCTCAACGATCTGCCCGACCTGTTCATCAAAGTAGGTGATTTCCGCCAGGTACCGACTAAACGCCTCTCGGACGACCGGCGTGTCTACGACATAAGGTGGCAACTCAATCTCGTTTACCGGATATCTGCTCGGATCACCTTTGTCCCACGGCGTATGCGGCTCGTTAGAACAAGCGAACAAACAAAATGGCTGTTGGTCGTCCTTTGCCGACTTCATGAAATCTTTTACTTTGTCCATGTCAGGATTCTTGTTGCCACCCAGCTTCTCAAACGGAAATACTGACTGAGGAGAAAAATGCGTTTTCCCAGCCTGTGCAACTCGGTAACCCAACGGCCGTAAATAGTGAACAATGCTTTTGACGTTGTCGTTTGCAAACGTATGATTTGGGTAAGCCCCACTTTTAACCGGATACAAACCGGTAAAAATATTGTGTCGCGTTGGAGAGCACATCGGCGCCGCTTGGAAACATCGCTCGAACTTCATGCCTTCGTTCGCCAGCCGATCAATGTTAGGCGTATGAGCTTGCCCGCCATAACAACCGATGTCTCTGAACGTACAATCATCGGCGATTACAAATACAATGTTGGGTTGTTGAGCTTGCTGGGTTTTCTCTTGAGCAGGAGCCAGGTCGCAAGCAAACAATCCGATCGCGCAAACCGCCAGAGCTTTGACAATAGTTAGAATCTTCAAGTTTCCGTTTTCACTCCGAGCCTGATTTTCTTTTGACAACCCAATTAGGCTATCATATTCACTCAAAGCTGATATCGAACGTGATAAGATTTTCTTTGAAACTTACAAACCTTTTCGGCGAGTTGCAAAAATGAAAAAGTTTGCGTCGGTGGACGAGTATTTTGGCTCCCTTGAATACTGGCAAAAAGAAGCGTCAAAATTGAGGGAGGTTTTGCAAACGATTGGAATTGAGGAAACACTGAAGTGGAGCATGCCAGTTTACGTTTCCCACGGCAAAAACGTTTGTGGGTTGAGCTCGATGAAAGACTATTTTGGAATATGGTTTTATCAAGGAGCTTTGCTTCAAGACAAGAATCAGGTTTTGATCAACGCGAATCCAGGTAAAACCCAAGCCCTGCGTCAGTGGCGTATGACTTCCGTGAAAGACATTAAGTCGCGATTCATAAAAAGCTATGTCCTCGAGGCTGTTTCACTCGCTGAGCAAGGCAAACAAATCAAGCCCGCTCGCAACAAGCCAATTCATGTGCCCCCTGAACTTCAAAAAGTGCTTTCGAATGCCCCATCGCTCAACAAAGCGTTCGAATCATTGAGCAAGACTTATAAGCGGGAATACACAGAGTACATTTCGGACGCCAAAAAAGAAGAAACCAAATTGCGTCGAATCGACAAGATTGTTCCAATGATTCTTGAAGCCAAAGGCCTGAACGACAAGTATCGCCAGAAGTAACTTTCAAGGATTCGAATGCGACCCTGCAATCAATGCGGACATCCAGTTGAGAACAGCATTCTTGTTTGCGACGACTGCAAAGCCTGGAACGCCGCTAACGCGCCTGAAGAATCTACCACGGAAGATGCACCGGATAATTCAAACGATTTCTACGCCGATCATTCTTACACGATCTTGATGGGAATTTTTTGCCTGATCATTACCGCGTTATTCGCGCTTGTTGGCTTGGCGGTAAACGACACTCCGGGTTTTCTAATTGGAGGCGTCGCGGGCATTCTCGTTGGTGCGACGATGTTTACCGTGATGATCCGAATGTAAACAAAAGTCTTTGCCGAATCAGCATCAGACTTTCACTTTTAGCAACTTGCAAGCGTCCTCGTAGCCAGGCGCCCGATGTCCGTGGTTGTCTTCAACGTCGTAAGCGTACGCGCTGGCTGTCACGCGGGCCAACGCGACGAGTTGATTTGCTCGGAAGGCTGGCCGGGCGAAATTGAATTCTTCACGAACGGTTCGATAGAATTTTTCGCTGTGGAGCCGACCGTCTTCACTGATCGCGTACTTTCGAAGAAGCGCAAAAACTGGTTCGACGTTGTAACCCAACTTCACGTATCGGTCGATTGCGACCGAAGCGATTCCCTGATCGTTGCCCTTGATGGCTTCCTCGGCCAATCCCAACAATCCATCTTGAGTCTCAGACTTCACCTCGTCGTGATGCTCGGCCAATGGATAGGCATCGGTATTCCACTCGTCATATCGCCCTGTATGCCAAGCCGAAACCAGCAAGCCGACTTTTTGATTTAGGTCGTTGGCTTGGCTGATCATGTGACGCCAAGCATTGGCGGCGTCGCTGCCATGTACACCCGCCGAAGCGCCGTGAGTTCGAAGCGGATTGCCTCCTTGGCGGAGCGTCAGATGGTTGCAAGCGATTGAGATCGATTGACAAATTGCCTTTGGCGAAATCCCCTCAGACATCGCTTCGGCGACCGCACGACTCGCATCGAATTTGCTCGAGTCGTAGATCGTTTCAGCAAACTGCTTCATCCATTCGTCGTCTGGCTCACGATCACCAAGCGACTTTCCTTCCAGCTTGTACTCATCCAATAGTTTTGGGATGTGCATGCGAATTGGTGACGCTTTGCGGCCTTTTGCTTTTCGACGAGTTTCAAAATCAACACAATGTCTAACGCATTGGCGAAGCAGCGTATGCGAATGATCCGCGCCCGCAACGTTAATCAAATCCATCCCTCGATATGCCAAAACGAATCGGTGTACGTCGACTTCGTCTGCGATCGTATACAACAATGTGTCGAATGCAAGCGACGAGTCGTTCTTGTGCAATGTCGCGAACAACTGTTCCGCCTTGTCCATGTCTGCCTGCCGCACGAGCTTGCGAAGCTCCGGGCCAAAACGATCAACCGAAACGGTTTGATTTTCTTTCCCCTCAATTGGCTTCAACGTTTTCTTTTTCGGGCCGAATTGTTGAATGCGACTTGAGTTTCGATAGAGCACCTTCAGAACTGGAAGTGGTTTAAGTTTCTTTGGCAGTTCTTCCGAAATTTGAAGCGCCGGAATCAAAGCCATCTCTGCGTGATAGCCGACGTAGTCTTGACCGCCAAAGGTCTCTGCATTTGCAAGTGCCGCCGCCGCGACGAGATCTTTTAGGCCAACCGTTCCCTTGCCAAGCTCTTCAACCATTTTGACTTGGAGCTTGTCGGGTTCAAGTTCTTGCATTAGCCCAACCCAGCGCCCAAGCGTCCCGTAACCTACGCCAGCCAGAGGCGCCAAACTTGTTTCAGCGGCGACTCCGAGTTCGATGGCAAGATTGCTGCCAAGCCCCGCGACCAACATCCCGCTTCCAACATTCTGCAAAAAATGACGACGCGATTTTTCAGACATGACGACTCCTAAACGAAGTGCGGTTTCAATTTGAATCAGGACCGGAGAGATGGCAATACGATTCTCTCGGCATTCGACTCTGCAATGAGTCTTGCAAACGACGATGCGTTTGTCAAAGAAGAAGCGTGAGAGATTCAAATTCGAAATTCAATTCGACTTTCATCAATTGAAGCGACACGTTTTCGTGGGTAGCTTCTGCCGGAAGTTTCCAAACCTCTCGCAAGACCCAATTTCAGCAATTGCTCATTCAAGGAATGAGTCAAATCGTTGGCTTGGTGACTCTCGGCAAGAGTCACCCACAAAATTTGCATAGATGAACTTCAAGGCTTCAGTCTCTAGAATACGATTTCATTTGCCCTGCAAAACGCTTGACTTGATGTTCATCAACTGAAACGAATTCCGCATGATGGTTTTTCCATCACATTGAATCGTGGCGGAGAAATCAAAGACGTCACTAATTTGATCATTCAGTACAACTTTGACAATCAACAGGTCGCCTGGTCGGGCGAATCCCTTGTACCTTGCGTGCTTCACCTTCACCAACACGCCCAACGCATACTCGTTGAAGAACGGGTCTTCGGTCAAATACTCTTTCATCGGGTTGTACTTTGCCGCGATCAAAACGCCAGCCGATTGCGTGGATAGTTCTTGCATCATCGCACCCGGGAAAATTGGAGCTCCGGGAAAATGACCTTTGACGCAGAACTCTTCTTCGGAAACTGTCTTCTCAGTCACTATCTCCTTCGAATCGATTGAAACGATCCTTTCGACCAACAAATAAGGTGCTCGATGATGAAGGTAGCCTTCAACGTTTTCAAAGGTGTGTTCGTAATACTTCATCTAAATCTCGGACCGAATTGTTCAAATCAAGAAACGATAATCAGGCAAGCTCGTAGTCAAACGCGATCGCCCTAGTTGCGGATGCAATAAAGTTTCTTGACCCCACGAATCAGAAGTGAGTTTCCAGAGCTTGCAGGGGTCGACCAAAACAAATCGTCATCAATCTGGTTGGTTTCCAAGATCTCCAACTCCGGACCTGTCTTAATCACGATGGTCTTGCCGCTCTCATCCATCAAGAAGACCTTGTCGCCAGCAGCCCACAGAGACGCAGCGGCTGAACCTAGCTCAAGTCGTTCTTTGAAAACCACCGATCCATCCGCGGCAGAATAGCAAGTCAGAATTCCGCGACTTGGAATGTAAACGTAACCGCCAATTGAAACCGGCGAAGACATTCCCGGGCCGGCTTGCATCTTCGACCAATCAAGCCCCTTGATCGAAGCGTCGGCGCTAAACTGATTGGTTCCAGAAACATCTTTGCCGATCGCCAGCAGTGGCCCATTGCTTCGAGGTCCGCTGTTGCCAAGGTAGATTCGCTCTTCATCGGCGGCTGGCGAGGCACTGAACGACATACCAATATCAGTGATCGACCAACGTGTAGAGCCATCTTTTGGGTCATAAGCTGTTACGAACCCCGAACCACACGTGACCAACTCTGAACCCTCACCGGACTTGCGTAGCATTGGAGTCGACCAAGACGTTCGGCCTTCTCGCTTCTTCTTCCAAACTTCGTCGCCAGTTTTCGAATCTAAGGCAACGACAAACGAACTTTCGTCATTATCACATTGAACAAATACGTTGCCCTCGCCACTTGTTATTGAGCTTCCGGTCCCGAACCCATTGCCGGTTGGATAGGCGCCGATGTTCTTTTCCCAAATTTTGTTGCCTTGCAAATCCATTGAAGCAACAACGCCAACGGCTGCGAAGTAAACAAAAACACTTTCGCCATCTGAGGCCGGAGATTCCGTTGCATAGGAATTAGAACCGTGGATTGGGAATTCTGGTTTTTGCTCTACCAGCGTTTTTTCCCAAAGCTTCGATCCATCTTTCAAGTCCAAACAAGTGACGTTGAACTTTACCGGCGCATCTGGAAGCTTGGGTCGCATATCGCGAACACCTTCTCCAAAACTCACTGGCGGCTTTGCACCGATCGCACTCGTTAAAATAATCTTGCCATCGACGACAATGGGAGAGGAAAGTCCACCACCAGGCGTTTCAACACTCCAAGCAATATTGGTCTCATTTCCCCAACTCGTCGGGGGCTCAAGTTTTTCAAGAACACCGTTTCCGTTAGGCCCACGAAACTGAGGCCAGTTTTGAGCATCTGAAATTCCGGACCAAACTAAAACCAGGCTTAAAACGCTAATCGACTTAACAAACTTATTCTTCATTGGAACCGATCTTAGAAAACGACGAATTGCTATTGATCATTACAATTCGGTCGTAACCGACAGATGTCAGTTGGAATAACAACATTTTCGGCGCAAATTGTTTTGACAATCGCAAGCTTACTCGTTTCCAATTTCAACGTCTATCGCTTCCACTTACCGCCGGTCATTGTGAACGTGAAGTTTCATCACCCGTTTGCTCATACAGCTTTTGAATGAGGTGACTAAATTCAATTCACGCACATCTTTAGAAGAAAGAAGTGATGCTGACACGCGAACTTGTGATCAAACTGAATCAAATCTCGCCAAAATTCAGTTTCACCTCACCCCGGTGTTCGCTCGACCGCCTAAAATCATGGCGCTTTCAAAAACATGGAACTGCCTCGAATCGGGTGGAATTTTCGCAATCTTGCAGGCGATACAGCGAACTTTGTTCGATGTTTGACCCAACTTTACAACAATTGGAAAAGGTCTATGCAAATCAATAGCTTCAAAATGCCGTTTGCCTTCGTATTGGGGGCCATCTTTTTTTCGATAGCGACTACGACCACGTTTGCTCAAGATGCAAAGCCATTCGATCACGAAGAAAAGATTACAGCACTCGTTAAGCCTTATGTCGAGAACGAAAACGTCTTCGCCATTTCCGTCGCGGCAGTCGCCGATGGACAAGTTTGGTTTGGCAATTTTGGTCAGCTTTCAAAAGAAGATACAAACAAGCCAACGGAAAATACGATCTATGAAATCGGTTCAATCACCAAGGTCTTGACGTCCCTTCTGTTGGCGGATGCGGTTCAGTCGGGAGAACTAAAGCTTTCCACGCCGGTTGGCGAAGTGATGTTAGAGCTCAAGGAGAGCCGATTTGGTCAACAAGTCAACTTGCTGCATCTTTCAACACACACCGCCGGGTTGCCAAAAATGCCAACCAACTGGCAGCCAAAAAATTTGCAAGCGCCCTACGCGGATTACGATCGCGAACTTCTCAACCAGTACATTGCGTCAGTGAAACCATCAAGTTCGTTGGGTGAGAAATACAAATACTCAAACGTTAGCGCAGGGCTACTGGGAGATTCTCTTTCCGCAAGAAGCGGAATGTCTTATGAAGAATTGTTGAAATCGAAGTTCTTCAAACCATTGAAAATGACCGACTCGACCCTTCAGGTTTCCCAAGATCAAAAAGCACTTTTCGCGCCTCCTCACAACTCAATAAAAATGCCTGATCATCGCTGGGAGTTTGATGCCCTGGCAGGTGCAGGAGCGATTCGAAGTACAACAGCAGACATGGCTAAGTTCATCCAAGCGAATTTGAATCCACCAAAGGGTGCGACTGGAAAAGCGATCGAGCTTGCCTGGAAAATTCATCTTGAACGAAAAAGCGGTCGACCAGCGATGGGCTTAGGTTGGCACCTCGCAGGCAACGGCACCACTCGTTGGCACAATGGGAAAACGGGTGGCTACAGCTCGATGCTTCAAATTGATCGTAAACATCGCGTTGGCGCGATCGTACTTTGTAACACTGCCGGAGATCACATCGACGAGTTGGGTGATGCGATTATGCAGGAGTTACTCGGCAATAACCCGAAACCTAAAACGTTTGATGATTCCAAACTAGACATTGCACTGATCAAACGGCTCGTGGGCACGTACCAGCTTAACCCTCAGGTCACAATTGAAGTTCGTGGCGACAAGAGTGGCTTGGCCGCGAAGTTAACTGGACAAACGTTTCTCAAACTTGAAAGAGAAACAGACAAGCTTTGGCGTTACGTCGACGTTGATGCCAAGCTAAAATTCGGGCTGCCGAAGAAGCGCGCAGCCTCCAGCGTAACTTTGCTTCAAAATGGAAACGCCCAAAAAGCAAAACGCGTCGATTAATAGAAAGTTTGGACATGATTTGATTGAATCTTCTCGCATCTTTCCCGACCGAATACTAAGCAAATGAAAAAGAAAAGAAACTTCCTCGTTAAGCTAATGCTGTTCGCGTTCGCAGGTTGCATTTTGCTGGCCCTAGTTTGGTCATCAGTCAATATTCGCCCGATGGTCAAAGACGGTCAACCACTGACGCGAATCGCGCCAGAGATCACTTTTATTGAGGGGCCGCTCAATGATGACGGTGATGTGAATTACCTAGAGG
>CAYMFZ010000046.1:0-812 GCA_964389585.1 uncultured Pirellulaceae bacterium
CGTCGGCTCACGGTCACATTCGTTGCATCTCGTCGGCTCACGTTACGCTTGTCTCGCTCGTAGTAGTCACAGCGACATGCCACGCCTTCGGCTTTGGTCACATTCTTCGCGTCACGACGGTGCATGGCGAAGTTGGCAACCGGGCCAACGATGCATCTAGGCCTTCCCGCGGCGTCGCTTCGGTCACCTTCGTCGCATCGCGACGGTTCACGGGTAGTCACGGGTTTCAACCCGTGATTCAAAGGCCGAAGATCTTTTCGTCGCATCGCGACCGATCACAAAGCTTGGATTCTGGGGACCGGTCTTGCGTTTGAGATAGATGATCAGTCGCGTCGCACCGTCGGCTCACGGTCACGTCGACGTTGGCATTTCCAGCAATGCCTCTATTCGTCGTTTGCAAGGATTTGCTTCTAAGCAAATGGGCCGCCGAGAAATGTGACAGGCACCGTCGGTTTTTTCTTTTGCAATGACGGAGCCAGTCCCATTTTCCGCTCGTTTCTTCGGATGCTTTTCGAACTGCCGTGCTGTCGGCTTGCAGTGCTGAGGTATTGTTGGTTGCGAAATACCTCGGCCCTACTGTTTGGTGACGAATCGACTGGCTCAATCAACGAACGGTGATAGATAAATGTATTTGGTGTGAACGGTGCACGTCATTGCGATATGGCTTCGCGCACTACACGAACGAAATCGCGATTCAATTTGGCGCTAAGAGATAGCTCACATCACCAGATCCAATCTCCTCTGGCGGCTTTCCTTTACCAAGCCGAAACAGTTTCCGTTTGCCACCATCCACGAAGTACAAGCTTCCATCA
>CAYMFZ010000046.1:822-17862 GCA_964389585.1 uncultured Pirellulaceae bacterium
CTTTCCTTGACGAAACAACTTCATCCCCGTTTCACCACGCAGCGAGCAAGTTTCGTTTTCAATTTTCAACCAGCTTCCCTCTCTAAGTCCGGCTACGGGGACCGAGTTCTCTTCTAGATACTCAGCCAGTCTTTGCTCACGGGTTTCACCTTTGTGAGTTGAATTTGGATCGGCATCGATGAAATGCGGATTGATTTGAAACGGAATAAACTCCAAAGCATTGAAAGTTGGTGGTTCGACGATCGGCATATCGTTGGATGTTCGAATTGTCGGGCAAGCCATGTTCGTACCCGCTGAGCTACCGATGTAAGGGACTCCCCTGCTCTGCACCGCAGATTGGATTGGAGCAATTAGCTTGAGATCGTAAAGTGTCTTTAGCAACCGAAATGAGTTTCCACCTCCAATGAAAATGGCCTGCGCGTCGTTGACCGATTCAACTGGATCATTGGCGTTGTGAATTGACTCAACTTTGAACGATGAAGATTCAAGCGCTGAAGCTACGGTTTCCAGATAGCCGTCGTGATCAGCCAATGCGTAAGGCACAAATAACAATCGCTCGACCGACGCCAAATGTTCGTTGATGTCGGGCAGGCAATGCTCCAAAAAGCCGCTGCCATGCACGCGAGAACTGCTGATCAAAAGAAGATTTCGCATTGGTTTTTAACTCAGACTTTGACAAACGTGGGATTCGGGTTGGACGTTCAAACTTAAACCGATTTTCTATCGCTTGGAACCCGCTTCGAAGTAGGCATTTCCCCTCGCCCACTTCTGACGAATCCGGTACCATTCGAGACGAACCAATCAATGAATTCGCGTGTCCAACTGGCTTAAGCTTAGGATCCGCAAACGTAATTATTTAGACCTGAATTTTTGTTGACCATGAACGACTCCGAAAAAAAGCCGCTTGATTTTGTCCGTCAAATCGTAACCGACGATATTGCCAACAAGAAAAATGACGGGCGAATTCAAACGCGTTTTCCGCCGGAGCCAAACGGTTATCTGCACATTGGTCACGCGAAATCAATTTGTTTGAATTTTGGGCTCGCTGAGGAGTTCGGTGGTAAATGCAATTTGCGTTTTGACGACACCAACCCTGAAAAAGAAGATACTGAATTCGTTGATTCGATTCGCGAAGACATTCGATGGTTGGGATTCAATTGGGACGCCGAGTTTTTCGCCTCTGACTATTTTGACCAACTCTACGATTGGGCAGTGCAGCTCATCAAGGACGGCAAGGCTTACGTTTGTGATCAAACCGTTGAAGAAGTACGTGAGTATCGAGGCGGTTGGAACAAGCCGGGACGCAATAGCCCTTTTCGTGATCGAACGGTCGAAGAGAACTTGGATCTGTTCGAACGAATGAAAAAGGGCGAATTCAAAGACGGTGAGAAAACGCTTCGCGCCAAGATCGATATGAATTCGGACAACATGAACATGCGTCATCCGGCAATGTAACGAATTCGTCACGCGACGCATCATCGAACGGGTGACAAGTGGTGTATTTATCCGAACTACGATTGGGCTCATGGCCAAAGTGATTCCATCGAAAGCGTCACCCATTCGGTTTGTACGCTTGAGTTCGAGCATCACCGTCCGCTTTACGACTGGTACGTCGAGCAGCTTGGGATTCACCATCCTCAACAAATTGAATTCGCGAAACTTGTCATTTCAAACACGATGATGAGTAAGCGTAAACTGACCGAGTTGGTTGATGGCGGCTACGTCGAAAGTTGGGACGATCCGCGGATGCCGACTATTTCTGGTTTTCGCCGGCGTGGTTTTACTCCCGAGTCGATTCGCAATTTCGCTCATCGAGTTGGGATCACGAAACACAACAGCATGACCGACATTGCGGTAATGAATTTGTGCATTCGCGAGCACTTGAACAAGATCGCCCCGCGCGTTACCGGAGTGATTGATCCGCTTAAGGTCGTCATCGAGAACTATCCCGAAGGCGAATTCGAAATGCGCGAAACGGGAATCAATCCTGAGGACGAGAACGCAGGAACGCGGCAGGTTCCTTTCGGGCGCGAGCTTTACATCGAGCGTTCGGACTTCATGGAAGACGCGCCGAAAAAATTCTTTCGCTTGACGACGGGAGGCGAAGTCCGTTTGCGCAACGCATTTTTCCTAAAGTGCAACGAAGTCATCAAAGACGGCGACGGCAACATAACGGAACTTCGCTGTACTTACGATCCAGCAACTGATGGCGGCAAGGCTCCTGATGGTCGGAAAGTCAAAGGGACGATTCATTGGGTCTCGGCTCAACATGCGATCGACGCAGAAGTTCGTTTGTACGATGTCATGTTCGAAAACGAAGATGCGAGTGATGTTCCCGAAGGCAAAGATTGGAAAGACTTGATCAACCCGAACGCTTTGGTCGTGATGAAGAACGCAAAGCTCGAACCGATCTTGGCAGACGCCAAATCTGGCGAGCGATTTCAGTTCGTCCGAAATGGATACTTTTGTGTTGACTCAAAAGATTCGAAACCGGGCAAGCCTGTTTTCAACCGAACCGTCACATTGAAAGATGCGTGGAAACCGAAGGCGGCTGGTGAAGGCGGCAAGGGAAAAGGTAAAGGCAAAGGTAAAAGCAAAGGGAAGCCTCAATCAAATAAAGGTAAATCCAAGTAGGCTCTTAGTACGCAACAGTCTTCGTCCAATCGGTTGCAAATAGCATGGCGGCTTCTGGATGAAATTGGCGGGTGTCAGTCACTTTGGCTTCATCTATAATTGGATGGCAATTCAGTGGCTCGCAAAACCCTCGACCCTCCATGTTCGAACGTCGTTCGTTAAAACTCCCAATCACGCTTGGCGTCACGATGATCATCGTGATCGTTGCTTTGATTGTCGGTTGGGTGCTATTAACGACGACTGCCGCAACGAGCTTTCCGCAAAAGACCGGATATCGTTTTCTACTGGTACTCGGAAGTCTCTTGTTCGTCGTTGTTTTGGCGGGCGTCGTGATGTATTTGCGGCTATCGATCAAAGCAATCAACCTGACGCGGCGGCAGTCAAATTTTATCGACAGTGTTACGCATGAGTTGAAGTCTCCAATCGCTTCGTTGAAGCTTTACTTACAAACGATGAGCCTCCGTGAGGTGAATGAAGAAGAGCGCGACAAGTTCCAACGATTCATGATGGAAGACGTTGAGCGGCTCGATGGCCTAATTAGCCATTTGCTTGACGCCGGCAACATCGAAAAGAAGCATCGAGAAAAGAGTGTCGAAAATGTAGAGTTGGAAGAGCTGATTAAAGGATGTGCCGCTACTGTTTGTGCTCGGTATCGCGTTGCCGAATCGACGATTACGATTGATCTTCGCCCCTGTTCGATCACAGCGTCTCGGGTGGATGCTGTTATGATCTTTCGAAACTTGTTGGACAACGCGGTCAAATACGCAGGGCAACCGCCGCGCGTAAACGTTTCGTTGCGCGTCGAGGGCGAAATGGCAATCGCAGAAATCTCTGACAATGGAGAAGGTATTCCAAAAGGGTTTCGGCGAAAAATCTTTGGAAGGTTTGTTCGATTGGGTGAGGAGCTTCAGCGAAAAAAACCTGGTACTGGGCTTGGGCTGTATATTGTCAGAACATTAGTCAAACGGCTGGGTGGAAGAGTTTCTGTGCTTGACCGTGACAAGCGACAGGGAACCGTCTTTGAAGTTCGATTGCCAGCTTCGAAAGCCGATTTCGATTCCAAGAATCCACGATCACAAGTTTTAGTTGATGAGACGCCTGAAAGATGAATTCGGAAACTGAAAAGCACATTCTGGTCGTCGAAGACGAAGAGCATTTGGCTGTTGGCATCAAGTTCAATCTCGAAGCCGAAGGGTTCCAAGTGACCGCAGTCGGGAATGGATTGGCGGCGCTTGAGGCGATCGAAAACGACGACAATCCTGTCGATTTGATCGTGCTCGACTTGATGTTGCCCGGGATGAGTGGCTACGAAGTTTGTGAGCAAGTTCGGGATTCTGGCAGGCACATGCCGGTGTTGATGCTTAGTGCGAGAACGCTTTCCGAAGACCGCACGCGAGGTTTCGATGTCGGCGCGAATCAATATTTGGTCAAGCCATTTGAGCTTGAAGAGTTGATCAGCCGCGTCAAGAACTTGCTGACGCAATTTGGTGGAAAGCTGCCGGTGAAGTCAGGTTCGTCCGCTGGATCACTGGTTAAATACGAATTCGCGGAAGCCAATATCAATTTTTCGACTTATGAAATTTCGGTGAAATCAAAACCCGTTCGGTTGACCGAGTTGCAAATGAAAGTGCTGAAGTATTTTATCAAAAACGAAGGCGTCGTGATCCCACGTGCGAGGCTGCTTGAAGACGTTTGGGAAATGCCGGGACACATGAATACGCGTGCGCCAGATCAGGTCTTGCGACAGTTGAGAAAAACATTCGAGCCCAACCCATCTAAGCCAGTTCATTTTTTGACGATTCGTGATGCCGGATATCGTTTCGTCCGCGAGCCTGCGGAGTGATCAATCCGCCCGTCGCGCACCATGCACTTTCATTTCACAGTAGCCAAAGCCAATGTGGCATTTCACGCCGTGAAATAGCGCCCAACCTGATGCGAAGCGAAGGTACTCGAAGGTACGGTACTTACACTGAATCCGACCTAATAAAAGCAATTGGCACCCTTGCCATATCTTAAAGTTTAAAATTTGGAGTTGGAAATGAGTTCAACCAAAACGGTCAATTCGATTGGTATTCCCAAGCAACATCCGTTGGTGGTTGTCCGAGCAATCCTAGTTTGCTTCTGTTTCTTGGGACTATGTGAAACACTCGTTGCATTTCAAGGAGAAGCACCTCAGTCTAACGAAGAGAAGATTCGCGCGGAGATCGACTTACTTCGAGATCACATCGTCAAGGCTCACGAGGATCGCGATTTGGAATCACTGGTCGAAGACTTTGCTCCAAACGCGATTGTGACTTGGCAAAACACAGAGCGAAATCGAGGCTCCGAAGAGTTTCGAGCCTTGTACGAAAGGATGCTGAAAGGCGACGACGCAGTTATCAAGAATGTCGAGACGAAATTCGAGATCGACGGCGAGATGGAATTGTTTGGCGAGCAACTCGCCATTGTTTGCGGATCAATAGAAGAAGAGTTCCAGCTCCAGAACGGCAAGGAATTTAAGCTCGACAGCAAGTGGACCGCATCATTGACGAAGACGGAAAGCGGTTGGAAAATTGCGAGCTATCACGTTTCGGCAGACATGTTCGACAATCCTGTCATGGCAGTCGCCAGATTTAACCTCGTGATGTTCGCGATCGCGGGAGCACTTCTGGGGTTTATTCTTGGGTGCGCCATCACTTGGTTCATCATTCGCTCTACTCAAAAGCAGATTGCGGCCGATGCGATTTGATGCGTTCGCGTATTTGAATTGTGCACACACGGTGCAGAGAGCTATGTGCCTCAGCAAGTTGGCAGGGCAAATCCGGGTGGGTTGAGCGATCTTACATTTGGCGAACCAAATCCAGACCAAGGGCTCGTTTGCGGTGACTGATACCCAGCCTGATATTGCCCAGAGTTTCTTAAATCAAGCCCAACCATTCCAAAGTTTTGGAAGTTGGCTGGTGCCCCATATTGCTGCTGCGCGTAGGGCGAATAGAAAGCTTGCTGTTGGGTGTAGCCCGCATTGTTGTATTGGGAATGCAAGCCTTGCGACTGAAACGGACGAGGTTGAAACGCATTGACTGGTTGAGATGCTGTCGTGGTGCAACCTGATTGCAAAATGAGCAACGCCGCGCCAACCACACTTGCCAAAATTGTTACAAGACGTTTTTGAAGTCGTTCCACCACTTTTCCCCGTTCAACTGAGACTCAAACTTTGTTGATCCAGCTAAAGACGTGGACCAGCATCGTGTTCAAATTCGATGTTGAATTGTTCGTGATGGATTGAGCGAAAAGGGCTTAATCTGATTCGGTTTGCAATAATTACCGATTCGAGGACAGTGCATCTGTAAGCACCCGCAAACTTTATCAGCCATTTACTTGATCGCGCGGCTTTCAAGTTGTCGTTCGGTTGGAAGCTTCACATCCCAAGCCAGACCACAGAGTTGAAGACTGCGGATGATGACCCAGCTAAGGTCAAACTGCCACCACTTCAATCCATGACGTGCAGAAGTGGGAAACGCGTGGTGGTTGTTATGCCAGCCTTCGCCATGACTAAGAACACCGAAGAACAGATTGTTTCGTGAGTCGTCGGCTGATTTGAAGTCTTGTGAACCAAAGATATGACAAATCGAATTGATCGACCAAGTCATGTGGTGCGAAAGACAAACACGTGCCAAACCGCCCCAGAGAAAACCAAGTCCCGCGCCCAAAGCAACCGAACCCAATGTGACGACTGGAGCAAACAGAGCGACCACACCACCAATCACCGTTGGGATCGCAAGCGTAGCGACAACCCACCAAACATAGTTGCGGTCGATCGAAGCCAAGAGCGGATCGTTCACTAAATCGGGAACATATTTTTCACGCTCAGATTTTGACCAGTTGGAATTGAACAACCAGCCTGTGTGCGAGTGCCAGAATCCCTTAAGCATGTTCCAAAAACCACCTTCATGTAAATGAGGTGAATGCGGGTCGCCATGATGATCCGAAAACTGATGATGTTTACGATGAACCATGCACCAATCGATTGGCGATCCTTCAACTGCCAGTGCGCCCATCACGGTCCAGAACCATCTAACAGGCGCTACGGCATCAAATGAACGGTGCGTTAACATTCGGTGGTAGCCAATCGTGATTCCCATTCCGGTCAAATACCAGCCACCAATCAACATCACGAGATTTAACCAACTCATCATGCCAAATTGCCAAGCCAAAACGATGGCACCTGCCATGCCGAGCAATGGAATCACAACTGTCCCAAGAATCACTAGTCGCTTGGCGAGTGAATTTCCGTCGTCGAAAATGATGCCATCTTCATGAACATGTCTGTGGGGATGCGCGGCAGACACCTGCGGCTCGTCCTCTATCACCGTCGATTGCGGAACTAAGCCCTCAGACAATCGTTTGGTAGGAAGCTTTGAAGAATTTTGCTTATTCGAAATCTTCTGACCCGATGATGGGTTTGTTACAGAAGCCATGTCTTGTATTCCTTTGCACGTTTCAGTTTCAAAACGTGTTTGATTTTCTTTTAGTCTTCTGACGTGCTGCCAAATGCAAAATTGCTTTTGCTTGAGCTTTCAACGCCAACGCAGAAGTATAGAAAAAAACCCAAAATGGTTGGCGAGCAAGATGTTTGGCCTGTGTAATAATTGTGTAATGTTTGGTTTGCACGGCGAAAAGCGGGATGAAAGCAACCGTGGACGCGTGAATCGGGTGCCAGCGTTGAACGACTTTCTCTATTGAGTCAAGCTTTTGAGACGCTCATCCCAAACCAGGCCAACGCCTGTGTTTACCACTTCGTTCAAGGAATTGCGGTCGAATCGGAGTTTCAACGACGCAGATGAATCCGATAGAGTTAGAATTGGCGAAAGTCGAATGTGATTCTCGCTCACACGAATCAGGATTTCAAATTCATGCATCAAACAGTGGCATTCAATTTGATTTCCATCTCCGTTGCTCTCGTCGCTGTCATTTTGGGTGGATTGGTTGCTGCCGGTCAACTTGATGAAAACGATTCAGGATTGGCTTTCGTAACCACGGGATCGCCCGCGAATAGTCCACTCAATAATTCGATGAATGATGTTAAGACATTTGTTTCCACGTACTGTCTTGATTGTCATTCAACTGGCAGTCCAGAGCGAGATTTCGACCTCGAAGTTTTTGATTTTTCATCGGACCAAGTATCCGCCAAAAAATTCAATTATGGCGGCTGGGAAAAGATGCTGCGTCGCATTGACGCGCGCCAAATGCCACCTCCTTCGGCTGATCGACCTTCAGAAGAAGAATTCAAGAATATCACAAAAGCAATTGGCGAAGTTTTAGATCGCCGTTCATCGCTTGCCCCGAATCCGGGGCGAACTGGGGCTGTCAGGCGATTGACTAGAACCGAATACCAAAACGTGATTCGAGATCTTGTTGGAATCAAGATTGATGCGACCGAGTTTTTACCCAAGGATCAATCGAGTCACGGGTTTGATAACATTACCGTGGAAGAGCTTTCTCCCACGCTGTTGAACCGTTACGTCACCGCTGCCCAAAAAATCAGCCGTGCTGCTGTGGGAGCCGGAGGGGGTGGTCCGACTGGCGTTACCATTCGGATTCCGGCCGATCGAACTCAAGAGAATCACGTTCAAGGGTTACCGTTTGGGACGCGCGGCGGCACCGTGTTTGAATTCCTGGCAACACAAACGGCCGACTATGAGTTTGAGATCAAGCTCACTCGTGACCGTGATGAGAAAGTCGAAGGGTTGCATCGCAAGCATCAGCTCGATTTGTTGGTCGACCGCAAGCGAACCAAGCAGTTCACGGTCACGCCGCCACCAGGCAAAGGCGATTATGAGCGCGACTTTACTCATGTCGATTCCCATCTGAAGGCCAAGATTCATCTCACTGCTGGTGTTCACGAAATCGGCGTCACGTTTCCAAAAACATTTTCTTCAATTCCTGAGACCAAACGCCAACCTTTTGATGCGAGTTACAATCGGCATCGTCACCCGCGCCGCGCTCCAGCTATCTTTCAAGTCGCCGTTGTTGGGCCTTTTGATCAGACAGCAACTGAAGAAACCGAAAGTCGACAACTGATTTTTGGCGAGTCAAATGGAAAGTCTCGTGAGAATGCCAAGTTAATTCTTGCTCGTGTCGCCAGGTTGGCTTATCGTCGACCAGTCGACAACGAAGACATGGACACACCGATGCGGTTTTTTGATGAAAGCTTCAACGCGGACCGTGATTTTGACTTGGCGATTGAGTCAGCTTTGTCTTCCATCCTCGTTAATCCCAACATGCTGCTGCGTGTCGAACGCCAGCCAGACAGCGAGGGAGCAAAAGGGCCTTACCGAATAAGCGATTTCGAGTTGGCGTCGCGGTTGGCATTTTTTCTTTGGTCAAGTATCCCAGATGATGAGCTTCTAAGAACTGCTGAAAATGGAACGTTGCATCAAGACGATGTGTTGATGCAGCAAGTCAATCGAATGCTTAAGGATCCAAAGTCAGAAGCGCTCGTCAGTAATTTTGCCGCGCAGTGGCTGTACCTAAAAAATCTTGAGTCCATCACTCCCGACCTGCGTCGGTTTCCCGATTTCGATGATAACTTGCGTCAAGCGTTTCGAAGTGAGACCGAATATCTATTTCGCGATATCATGCGAAACGATCAAAGCGTGCTTGGATTGATCAAGACGGACTATACGTTTCTTAACGAGCGTTTGGCGAAACACTACGAGATCCCTGGTGTGTTGGGTAGTCATTTTCGGCGCTTTGATTTGCCGCCCAATACCAAACGTGGAGGCATCCTTCGGCACGGAAGTATCTTGATGGTTACTTCTTATGCGACGCGGACATCGCCGACGATTCGTGGTAGTTGGATTCTGGAAAACATTATTGGAACGCCTCCTCCACCGCCGCCGGCCAATGTGACTGATCTCAAAGAAAACACGGCGCTGGATGCGACTTCAATTCGAGAACGATTGGCCCAGCATCGCGCCGATCCAGCTTGTGCAAGTTGCCATGATATAATGGATCCAGTCGGTTTTTCATTGGAAAATTTCGATGCGGTTGGTCGATGGAGAGACTTGGACGGTGAATTTGAAGTCGATGCCCAAGGCGAATTGCCAGATGGCACGATCGTCGAGAGCTTGGAAGATTTAGAGTCGGGAATCGTAGCCAGGCCGGAACTTTTTGTTCGCACGATGACGGAAAAAATGTTCACCTATTCACTGGGTCGAAGTGTTGAGCCTTTCGACGGACCTGCCATCAGAAAGATTGTTCAGCAATCGTCTGAGTCCGACTATAAATTTTCGTCGATCGTATCGGCGATCGTATTGAGTAAGCCCTTTCGGATGCGGAGTTCAGAGCAATGAGAAGAATTTCCATTTCACGCCGAACGTTGTTGCGGGGCGCGGGTGCTGCGATCGCGCTGCCGTTGCTTGATTCAATGATGCCAGCTATGACTGCGACTGCGGCGACCGTTGCTGCTCCAGAAAATCTCAGGCGGATTGGCTACGTTTATATTCCGATGGGTTACAACCCAGCTAAATGGACTCCCGAAAACGAAACGTTGGACGAGTTGCCATTTAGTTTGCAGCCATTGGACAAAGTCAAAGATCAAGTCTCGATTATCACAAACATGGATTTGCAAAACGCTTATCCTGGATCCCACGCGACATCGAATTCGGCTTTCTTAAGTGCCGCCCGCGCGAAACGCACCGAGAGTACCGACTACCGTAACGGTACGACGGTTGATCAGATTGCGGCGAAACGGATCGGTCAACAAACTCAGCTTCCGTCGTTGGAGCTCTCAATGGATTTGTTATCTACAGTTGGGCAATGCGATAACGGATACGCGTGTGTTTACCAAAACAATTTGTCATGGTCGTCACCGACTCAGCCGTTACCGTCAGAAGCACACCCGCGAATCGTTTTCGAAACGTTGTTTGGCGAAGGTGGTTCGCTGGCCGATCGACAGGCTGCACTTAAAAAGCGGGCCAGCTTACTTGATTCCGTAACTCAAGAGATCAAGCGTCTGAAGCTCAAGATTGGTCCGTCAGATCGTGAAAAGGTCGATGGCTATCTCGACAGTATTCGAGAAGTCGAACGTCGAATTGGATTGGCTGAGTCGACGGCAAAAGACAATCCGCTTCCCGATCTCGATCGCCCGGTCGGAGTTCCAGCGGCTTATGCGGATCATGCTCGTCTGATGTTTGAGCTGCAGTTGTTGGCCTATCAAGGTGACATTACGCGAGTCGTTTCATTCCAGCTTGCCCGCGAAGCCAGTACGCGAACCTATCCTGAAATTGGAGTCCCTGAGCCGCATCATCCAGTTACGCATCATGGCAAGAATCCTGAGAAGCTTGAGAAGGTCGCCAAGATCAACCAGTTTCACGTTTCCTTGTTTGCCGAGTTTCTTGAAAAGATGGACAAGGTGCCTGAGGGCAATGGCACGTTGTTGGATCATTCTCTGTTTATGTACGGGAGTGGAATGGGCGATCCCGATGCCCATGACCATTCGAATCTGCCAATCGTTGTCGCGGGTGGAGCGGCTGGGAAAATGAAAGGCGGAAGGCATATTCGCTACAAAGAGCCAACGCCGCTGTCGAATCTTCATCTAACGCTGCTAAACAAAGTCGGCGTGCCGTTGGAGTCGTTCTCAGATAGTACCGGCACCGTCGAAGAGTTGTTTGATCCAGTAAATTTATAAGCGTTTGTTTATAGGTGTCTGGGCGTCAAGCAATCGGATGTGAGCCGTGACGCGTAAGCGGCCGGGCATTTGAGCCGTCATGTGAAAGCGAGCTTTTAAAAGTGAATGCCCGGTACCTTAAGGCCCACGGCTCAGTTATTGTCGATGGACCGAAATTTCAATCGCGAAATAAACAAGGACAGAAAGTTGATTCGAAATCTGGTCAATTTGATATCGTGTCTACTGCTTGTGACTTCATTGACTTCTGCAACGCTGGCTCAGGATTCATCACTTGTGAATTTGGCGGAGAAATCCGATTGGAAGTCGGTCGCAACTCTGATTGAATCTGGAAAAGAAATTAACCAAGCTCAACCCGATGGAATGACGACACTTCACTGGGCTGTCTTTCATCAGCATCACGCGACGATTAAGCGATTGCTCAAATCCGATGCCGACGTTGATGCGTTGACCGTCTATCAAGTCAGCCCGCTGAGTCTGGCTTGCGAATTTGCTGACGTCAAAATTGTTGAGTCGTTGCTTGAAGCGGGTGCCGATTTAGAATCAAAACGGATGGGAGGCGAACGTCCGTTGATGATTGCCTCGCGTCGGGGCGAATTGTCAATCGTCAATCAATTGGTCGATCGCGGTGCCGAATTAGACGCCAAAGAAACGGGAGGCCAAACGGCTTTGATGTGGGCGTCAGCCAATGGGCACGTCGAAGTCGTCGAGCGTTTGGTCAAAGCAGGAGCCGATAAGAATCTCAAGACTTGGTCAGGGTTCACGGCGATGTTCTTCGCCGCGCGGCAAGGAAAAACCGACGTTGTGATGAGCTTGTTGGACGCTGGTGTTGACGTAAATTCGATCATGGAACCGAAGAATTCAGGTGGTCGCCGGCCGCGCAAACGAACTTCAGCACTTTTGTTGGCTGTAGAAAGTGGGCATTACGAGTTGGCATTGAAGTTGGTGGAGTGCGGTGCTGATCCAAACGATCAGCGAAGCGGCTACGCGCCGCTTCATGCCGTCAGTTGGGTTCGGAAAACGAAACGGGGTGACGATCCTGATGGCGATCCCCCACCACGCGGATCTGGCAAACTAACGAGTTCGCAATTCGTTCGCCAGTTGATAGCTGCAGGAGCCGATGTGAATTTGGCTTTGGCGGAGGGCAAGGCTAAAGGCAAGGCAAAGCTCAATCACAAGAACGGCACGCCATTTTTGTTCGCGGCAAGTACGGCGGACCTTCCTTTGATGAAGTTGTTGATTGAGTTGGGTGCTGATCCGACGATCAACAACGCTGATGGCTGCACGCCGCTAATGGCTGCGACTGGTGTTGGCGTTGTTGCCGTGGGGGAAGAGCCGGGAACCGAAGAAGAAGTGAATCTGGCAATCGAGTATTTGATTGGGCTTGGAATCGATCCCAATGTGGTGGATGACAATGGTGAGACCGCGATGCACGGCGCGGCGTATCGGAACTTTCCAGGGGCTGTTACTGTACTCGCGTCGCTTGGCGCTGACCCAAACGTTTGGAACAACAAGAACAAGCACAATTGGACGCCGCATAAAATCGCGGAGGGCTACCGTCCAGGAAGTTTCAAGCCTTCACCAGCAACGACCGCTGCGTTGGATGAGGCTCTGAAAGTCAAAATTCAGAATTGAGAACAGGCCGAACAGGTTAATGCGTTCGATTCGAACGTCGTCTCCGAGTTGCGATGGCCAGCAGCGATCCAAACATCAAAACCAAGCCTGAAGAAGGTTCTGGAACAGCAGAAAATGACGAGACCGTCAGGATCGAATCAGTCGCAAACGCGAAGCCAACATCGTCGCCGGCTCTGACGCTGAGGAAATACTCAAAGGTTGTTCCGTCAGCGTATGTTCCGGACAGGGTTACGTCGCGATCAGAAATGAGTAATGGCATTCCGGTCGTAAGGTCCAGCTCAGCACCGTCTAAAATGAAATCGGAACCAATCAAGTTGATTTCGCCTCCTGAGTAGCCGAACAACGACATGTCATCGCCATTGAATTGACCACCACTGATGTTGATTTTGCTTCCGTTTTTCGCTTCAACCGCTGAAGTGAATGTTCCACCGGAAATATCGACTTCGCTTCCAGCGTGGGCTTCTAGGCCGCCAAAGTTACCGCCTGAAATGCTCAAAACGGTACCATCAAACGCATCGGTTTCAAATCCGAAACTGCCGCCTGTAATCTGGGCGTCGGTTCTCAAGAGTTCAAGATTGTGTCCAACAATTCCCCCTGTAACATTGATCACTGCGTCAACCGCAGTGAAGTGATTGTCCAGAACACCGTTATCAACCAGTGTTAGCGACTGGCCATTTCGTAGGCCCTTGGGCGCACCGGAAGCATTGTCAATGAAGTAAGGAGTCAAATTGGGAGAGGGTATCGTCACAGTTTCGAGTTCGATGTCAAAAAGATTCGAGTCATTGTCCAGTCGCGTGACAGCGAACGGCGTCCCGTCTTCAAACGTTCCCGAAAAAACATCTGATTCGTCTACTGTGATTAAAGAGCCGGTAAACGATGTGCCATTGAGGCGAAACTCATTGCCGCGCAGAACGACATTGCTGTTGGGTCGGACGTCGAGCCTTTCGAATACTCCGCCAGAAATAGTTAGGTTGCTGTCCGTGCTCGCAGCTATTCTTAACCCCAAGTCGCCACCAGAAATGTCGGCTGTGCCGTTTGCAAAAATGAAGAGTCCATTGCCAAAGATTCCGTCGGAGATGTTTGCGGTCCCTCCGCCTTCAATTTGAAATCCTTGACGAACAACGCCACTTGTGATGTTTGCCAATCCGTCTGCCGCAACAGTAAAGTTTTGGCCAATCTCGCCCCCGTTCAGGTTGACGATGCCGCCGCCGTATCCAACTTCGGTGTAGTTCCCAATTCGACCCCCTTCCCAAACATTAACTATCGTGTCCGCGCCAATTTCGTTTCGGTCAGAGAACGTTGCGTCCGGGAGAATGTCGCCATCGTCAGGGAGATTGTAGGTGCCGGGATCGATGGTTTGTGAGTGTAAGTTTGATCCCAAGAGCATGCACAAAAGCACGAGAAAAGGAAATGCTCTATTCATTTTGTCACTCTTTATTTTTTCACTCTCTTGAGTCGCCGGTATTAGAGATCACTATTGTCCTCGTCGGATAAGATGATCGCAATCAAAATCCGCAACTTCTCACGGATTAGCCACAAAATGGCGCGACGTTTTGTTACCCGCTGGCGTTTGAATGTAAGGTTCGTTCCTTGAACGACTGGATTCGCCAATTGTTTAGCCACAAGCCTCGGTTGCGCAATTGTTAGCTCTTACGATTTTGACATCGAGAGACCAGCGAATTGATACATGATTTGGAATCAGAATACGATTCAAAACTGCCTTAACCGACAACCGACGTGACATGCTCTTTCATTGAGCCGTCGATTCTTGGGCCGATGTTTTCAACGACTCGCGAAGCGAAGTAGTTGCCCCATTTCGCGGCTTGGGCGGAAGTCATGCCATTGGTCAAGCCGTACAGTGCTCCGCCTGCAAACGAATCCCCTGCGCCGTTTGTGTCGATGGCTTTGACAGGGAATCCAGCGACGTTTGTAACGTTTCCTTTTTCGACAACGTAACACCCATTGGGACCGTCAGTGATAAACGCAAGATCACAGATTGCTGCCATTTTTGTGGTGCAATCGTCGATGCTTTCTGTGCCAAAGAACTGTTTGGCTTCATCGGAATTGCAAAAGATAATATCGCAATAGTCCGCGACGACTTTGTGGAAGTCATCTGAGTAACGGCCGATCAAGAAAGCATCAGAGAAAGTAAACGCGGCACGCACTCCAAGTTTTTTCGATTGTTCGAACGCTTCGACGCATGCAGCGCGCGGTCCTTCAGCATCCCAGAGATAGCCTTCGATGTAGCTGCATTTAGATTGAGCCAACAAATCGAGATCAATTTCTGATTTGTCGAGCGTCGTTGAGATACCAAGATGCGTACACATCGTCCGTTCGGCATCGGGCGTTGTCAGCACGACACAGGTGCCTGTGGGGAGCCCGGTTTCTGGCGCGAGTGGAACAGGGAACTTGATTCCTGTTTCTTCCATATCCTGTTTATAAAACTCACCGTTGGTGTCATGGGCGACTTTGCCACTGTAGATTCCAGTTCCACCACTTTGGGCAATCGCGACCATGGTGTTGGCGGCGGAACCCCCGGACGCGAGTTTCAAATTTTTGTGATCAAGTTTGCCCAAGACTTTGGCTTGGTTTTCGGAATCCATCAAAGACATCCCGCCTTTGTTGATTCCCAAGTCGCCGATTAGTTGGTCGTCAACTTGTGCTAACGTGTCAACAATCGCATTTCCAACACCGAATACATCAAACTTTTTGTCAGTCACTTTTTCGTAGGCCTTCAGTCAATAGTTATTAGTCTTTAATCGCAATCTTCATCCTAATCTTAATCACGAATAATGAACTTCATACATCGTTAAAGTTGCTTAGCTGGGCTTGCCGACCCGGCGAAATCTTCAGAATCAGGATGTCCGCATATTATTCCTCAAATAGGTCTCGTCGCAACCTCCGTGATCTCGGCGAGCCATGCTTGAAAGCAATTTGCTCTTAGATAAACTCTGTCCCATGGCAACGATTAGAACCTTCATCGCAATTCGTGCAGCACAGCGTGTTAATAACAACGTCTCCAAAGTTGTTGGACGATTGGCCGCAACCTGCGATCAATACCGCTGGGTCGAGCCCGAAAACTTGCATGTCACGCTGAACTTTGTCGGCGATGTCGTTGATGTTGAAGTGCCGGAACTTTGTAAGTTGATCAAAGAAGCGCTTCAGCCGTTTGAGTCTTTTGACATGTCGCTACAAGGCGTCAGTGGATTCTCAAGTGCCGAAGAACCTCGAACGCTTTGGATTGGAACGGATGAAGGAAGCGATTCACTTCACGCCATTTACAAAGCGCTGGCTGGCGTCTTGCACCACTGGGGCGTCAACAAAGATCGCAATGAATACGTTCCGCACATGACATTGGGAAGAGTTGCGCGAGGCGGGCGATGGAACGAGGCGTTATTGGCGTTGGTGCACAAGCTAAGAAATCACGACGGCGGTTTTTGTCATGTTGATGAAGTGATCGTCTATTCGAGTTACCTTGATCGAAGCGGTCCAACTTACACGCCGATGGCTCGGATCAAGCTCGACGCGTGAGAGTAGTGGCTTGTTCAGCCATTCTGAAGACCGTGGCGAGTGGCACAACGGGCGATAAGTTTGGCGCAGAACTTCAAAGTGAATGCCATTGGGCTCAACGGCATTCGGAAAAGTAGACCGCACTTTGTTTTCGGTCCATCTTTGGGTCATTTTTGGCAAAGTCGATTCAATGATTTGCTTTATTGATGGTTCCGTTTTGACCACGGAGTGATCA
This sequence comes from uncultured Pirellulaceae bacterium, assembly GCA_964389585.1. GTDB lineage: Bacteria > Planctomycetota > Planctomycetia > Pirellulales > Pirellulaceae > Mariniblastus. Next base: position 17,505 of record CAYMFZ010000046.1, read on the forward strand.
ACGACTTTGCATTTCTGTCGGTGACATCGAGTAAGTGCGAAATCCGTGCGAAGTCTTCAACCGCTTGAAATGTTATTTTTTTCGGGCTCGTTTTTAGTATTTTGCACAAAATTGCTCTTTGGGAAAAACGCCGGGTAACTGTACAAAGGTACCCTAGTGGCACGGGTAGGCGGGCTTTAGGGGATTTTTCGCAGAAAAATTTGCTCTGATTGACCTAATGTGTCCCAGCTTCCGCGAATCATATATCTGAAGGCACTTGTAAAGCGGTTTTGCGAGTCGTATCGTTATCTCATTCCTGTTGCCATTTCGTGATGTTAGTCGAATGACGCGTCACCAACGGAATGACCTGCGATGAACG
>CAYMFZ010000047.1:0-17707 GCA_964389585.1 uncultured Pirellulaceae bacterium
TTCCTGAGCTGATCGATTTGGCCGTTGTATCAATGGGATTGGGTTTACTGCAAAGTCAAATTGGGTTCGTGAAAGAGACCGGTTCGTTTTGGGATACCACCCAATGGGAACGCTACCCTCGTCCCTTCCTTGAAACCCAATCACTTGCTTATGCGAGCGCGATGGTCGCCTGGTCCCGCGATGACAATTCACCCACGTGGATGGACCAGCTTCCTGTTGAAGTCAAAAAGCCGATGCAAAAGTCGCTGAAGTATCTGGGCAAGTCGAAAGACTCTTTCTTTGTTGCCTCTCCAGCGAATCAATCCCTGCTGTCCCAGTCACAAACCAAGTGGCTCGATCTTTTAGCCAACGGATCTTCCTCGCAACAAATCATAGCCACTCGACACTTGGAATTTGGCGAGTCGGCGGAACCACAAGAGAAATCGCTGGTCGAGAAACTATATAGCAGCGACCGAGACACCTTACTTCACGCGATTGCTGCGACCGAACGAATTGATTATCAAAATGACAACGTGATTGAAGCGATTCGGTTATCTGTAGAAAACCGTGATGAAGAAATTCGCGCCAAAGCGATGATTGCGTTGACACGTTTCAACTCGCATGACGAGCATTCGATTAATGAAGCTGCAAAAATGCTCGACTGTCCGACGCGATTTGTCGTCTTCGCTGGACTGTTCGGTTTAACATCTCTGGATACGGTGCCAGATCCAGTTTTGAAAGCTGCGAATCGAAGATTCATTCAAGCCTTGCAAAAATGCGACTACGAATTCATTGGACTTTTCGCGGGAGCGTTCAATGGTTGGCTGGATGATCCGAAACAGCATTTTGATCATCTGCTGTCAGAGGACAGTCCAGAATACTACGAGATTGCGATGGAATCTCTAGAGAACATCAGAGAACAATTGGTTGAGATTAACTAACTCGTTAAGTTGATTTGAGCTGCATTAAATCGGGGCGCCAAATTCCTGATCAAGCACTTCATCTGGCCCGGCTTCTTCGAAGTCGGCTCCTGTCATCGAAGCATAAATCGCTTTGATCTCATCAAATTTTTCTTCGTTTTCGGCAATACGATGGAGTTGGGCTCTTCGTTGATCTCGTGTCTTCTTCACGACTCGGTCTCGATCAAGAACAAACGTTTTTCCATCTAACAACTCGACGTGTAATTGATCGGAACCAAGAGTTTCGTTTATTGTGCAAGCGATCGCGAATTTCGAACATCGCATAAATGTGTTGAGAATAAACGACTTGTGTTTGTGTACATACGCGGCAGAAGCCCTTAACACTCCTACTCGATAAGACCCGTTTCGATTTCGAGAAATGGAACGACAACGCCCTACAATCGTAACGCCTTTATGCTGAATCGTGATCGGTTGGTCGAGTGACAGCCGCGTTAAGTTTACACCCGAAATCCGAATCCCTTCAATTGATTCGTCTACAACAACTGCAGTCGATTCGTTGCCGTCAAGTTCGAATTCGCACGAACATTCGTCTGATTTGATGCGAACGTATTTTCTTCGATTGGCGATCATGGCTGGCTCATTGCATGGTGGTCGAACTTGTTCAACTACCCGTTGCAAGTCCGATGCCAACCGAACGGTCGTGGCAAAATGTGCGAATCGTTCGAAAACCGGGCTTAAATGTGATTCAAGACCTGCGGACTAAAAGCATCATTGCGAACCGATGTTGATAATTCGCAACGTGCTAATCGTCGTAGGCTTCTTATCGGGCAAGAGGTTATGTGACAATGAGCCGTAGGCGTTAGCCTCAGGTCGGAATAACAAGCAAGACAAGCCACTCGTTGGGTTGGTCCGAAGCTAGCGCCAACGACTCACAACTTTGGGTATAGGCACTCAATCCGACGAAGAATGAATCCTTATTTTTGCGGCGTTGGAATTTGCAATTCCCATTTTCCAGATTTCGTTCGCCCGAATGAACTGCCAGGTTTCGCCACTCCGAACTTAGCCCTGTCGAGTATCGAAAGTCCATTGGCCTCGGAATCGACCAACCAGATTGTTTCGCCTGATTTCGAAAGCTTGAAACTTGCATGGAGCTCTGACTCCTTATTGGATTCTTGTTTTGTCAGAATATCGCCGGATGGGTCATCAGCCCAAACAAAGAGAAATCCATTGGGTTCGATTCGTGTGCCATCAGGGAAAGCCCACTTTCTTAAATTCTTTTTGCTATCTGACAAACTCATTCCAAACAGGTCGACTTGCTCGTTTGAATTATTCTTCAATTCAATCCAATCCGGCCCATTTGCTCCATCGTCTGACATGATTTCATTGATCACGACCGGTGAGGGTTTCGACGGCGGCATCAATGAAACAGAAAGTGGCTTTCCTTCAGCGAACTTAGGATGAAACGAAGTCGTCATGAACTTGTCCGCTGTCCTGGCTTCGCAATAGTAATAGATTTTCTCGCCAATTTCCGCCGACGGAAGCTTCGCAAAATAGCCTTCCGAGTCGCGAGTCATTTCAATTCGCACAAATTTGGCCAGACGATCGGTGGCGAAATAGCAAAACACTTTATCTGTTTTGGCTTTTGATTTTCCAAGCACCGCAACGACCTTGGCAGACACTTTTCCGTTTTCCAAATTCGTTGTTGCCTTAACTGATTCAAAAATCGGTAAGGGTCGTTTCAATTCGGCGACTTTATCGAGATAGGCTTTTCGGCCTTTGAAAAATGCCTTCAAGCCTGGCGATTGATCAGGCCCCTGAGACTTTCCCATTCCCAAACTATCCCGATAGCCTTTGTTGGTCGTCAACTTTCTTGTATCTTGCTCGATTTCCTCGTTGATCAGATCGCGATAATTGTTGATGACTGGAGAAACAACTGTCCAATCATTCCATTGTTCATGGATTGTACGAACATGCGCCACGTAACGGGCTTTGACGCTCGGGCTTTGAAAAAGCTTGTTGATAAAGGGAGCTAACGGCTGATCAATCCCAGCAAAGATGTCCAAATCAAAGGGTGGTAATCGCTCGCCTTGGTTTTGGTTTCCCGGTGGTCCGCCGCGACCCGGTGGAGGTCCGCCTCCTCCGGGAGGGCCAAATCCACGAGGCGGTCCACCACGAGGGGGGCCACCACCCGGAGGCCCTCCACGTCCGCGCTGACCTCCTGGACCGCCCATTCCTGGGCCACCTCCCCCTGGACCGCCGGGACCTGCACCAAACCCTGGTCCATGCGCACCTTGAGCTCGAAAGGTTTCATTGTTGTCATAAGGCAAAATGTGAAAGCGATCGAACTTTGGTTCTTGGTAAATCGCGTAATCGGCACCACGTTGATAGTAGCCATCCATATCTAACAAGACATTGTCAACGGCAAGAAACCAGAGAATTCGGTCGATACTGATCGTCTCGTCAACTTTGTCAAACTCTGAAGGCTTCGCATCGGCAATCGTTTTAGTTGCGGCGATTAATGCCTTCCAAGCTTCGGGGGTATCTTTGGATTTCAATTCGTATCCAGCGTAGTCTTGGGAGTCTTCCCCCTTGTATGCAAAACTGGTTCCACCTCGACCTGGCGGCGATTTCCACCGACGACCGCCACGTGATCCGAAATTCTCTTTCGTAAAATCGGTGTTGAACTGTTGTTCATTGACATACACGCCCCAACTTTCACCATTGATTACAACGTGTACATAGTTTGCTTTCGGAACTGCGGTGAAATTACTGGCGATGTGACTGTACAACGCGAGACGTACGTATGACTCGTCCGCATGGGAATTCAAAAGATTTAAAGTTCGATAGCCATAAAGGTTTTGTTTTTCGTCAGCCCAATCGAAAGTCAAATTCAGCGAACGCTTTTGACCCTCTGAAACAGTGAAAAAAGAAGAGTTGCCGCGAAAACGCAAGCCAACATCGGAATACGTCTTGTTGTCGACGGTAACGTCTGCAGCAATGTCGACGCCAAAATTTTTCAACGTCGCCATGTCTTTTTCCCAAGTCTCCGAATCGATATCGATGAAGACCGTTCTCATGATCGACTGATCGTAGAGGTCGTATTCGGGATATGATTCGGCGTCGTCTTGAGAAACCTTCCGTCCCGGTTCGGTTTTGATCGTGGTGCCTCTATTTCCTCGAGGACCACGCTGCCGCGGAGCGCCGCCAGATCTGGCTTCTATCAACGCAAGCTTAAGCTCTTCGCCTTCGAGCCTTCCATTTTCGTCTTTGTCAAACAGCTCGAACAGGTCTACTGTGGGACTGGGCATAGGTGGTTGCCCGCCAAACAAGCCACCAAACAGACCACGAGGTGAACCTCCCTGATCTTGTAGCGGAGGACCAGCCTGTCGTTGACGCTGACCGTCTTGTGCGTTTGCTGGACCACCAACCGTGAATCGGAAAAAACCAAGCACTAAAACAGACAGCAATAGCAAGCCTAAAAACTTCTTCATGTTTTCCAATCGTTTGGGCAACCCGGTTTCTTTTTATTCGCAACATCCTACACGCAATGACTCTTGGCTCGAGACATGATCAAAGTTAGGATTTTGAAATTGCAAAATCTGACAATCAGTTTTCTGTTGCCCAATCCCAATGTCGCCGATCGGTCAATCAAGAATTACATATGCATTGGCTCAGTCGGCAACCCTTGGCTTCTAGTTTTCCTTGGTACGATTGTCTTCAAGCCAATCCGCCATTCGCTGCGGCCAATCTTGAATTGACTTTCGTTTTGAGCGGTTGCCCATGTTGAACCCATGTCCACCCTTGCGGTAAAGGTGCATTTCCAACGGGACCTTGGCCTCGCGAAATTTGTTGGCCAAATCCAAAACGACTTTTGCTGCGCCGTCATCGTTGGCGACCAGAAGAAACGCGGGAGGAGCACCGCGAGGAATGGTCTTCGGAATCCCAAGTGGACCTGGGTACACCAGCATTTGGAAACTGATCTTGGAACTCTGTTGGTCAATCGGATCTGCTGACTGGGGATCTCCCTTGGGATCCGCATAAGCCACCATCGAAACGACTTCGCCACCGGCGCTAAAACCAAGCATCCCAATTCGTTCTGGATCGAGCCCCCACTTTTCCGCATTCGCTCGAACGAATCGGACCGCGCGCTGACCATCCTCAAGCGCATGTTTCTCGATCGAATAAGGTGATCCTTCCTCGCGCGCGAGTCGATGCTTCAATGCAAACGTGGCGATTCCACGTTCGGCGAGGTATTGCGCCGGCTCAGTGCCTTCGGCATTGAAAACCAATTGGCGATGACCGCCACCCGCCACAACGATAATCGCTTCTCCTGTCGCTTTTTCTTTCGATGGGAAAAACGGCGTCAGTGTGGGATTGTGAATATTCTTGACCCACCAGTCTTTCGCTTGTTCCGGTTCGTCTTTGCGTGATTCAAAACCAGGGGCTCCGTTGGGCCAGAGCGAAATTGGCTGAACGGGAAACAGGTTCTGTTTTTCACGCTGCTCAAGAAGTTCTTGCTGAACTGCGTTAAAAGCGTCCTTTGGTTTCGCGTTTCGATCGAACAGCAACGGATGGTTGTCACGTTCCCAAGGGAAGTAATTCAACCACGATTGACCGTCGTGAAGATTCCAAAACGTGACCCGCTCGATGATATCAGAATGCCGGGCGTAAACGGCAAACAGCTTCTGGTACTGGTCGGCCAGTTGTTTCGCAATTTCTGGTGGACATTCACCAGGGTAAGGATTGTAGGATTTCAATTCGTCACGATGTTTGTTGCCGTCCGCCCACCACTTTCCGCGTTTGACCACATCAATGTCGACTTCTGAGATGACAACTTTCAAACCAAGTTTTCGAATTTCATTAAGTGTGAAATCGAGATCCTCATACGGAACGTTGTCGAATTCATAGTGACCCTGCAAGCCAATCGCGTGAACCGGTGCATTATTTTCTTTCAGGTACTTTATCAGCTTGAACAGTTTTTCGCGTTTACCGGGAAGTTCACTGCGATAGTCGTTGTAGATCAGCATCGCGGTAGGATCGGCCGCGTGGGCAAACTCAAATGCCTTGACAATAAACTCCGGTCCACCAAATGCAGTTTGCCAACCAGACTTTCGCCAAAGTGGTTCGCCATCGTCAAGTGCTTCATTCACGACATCCCACTGATCAATTCGATCGCCATATCGTCCAACCACAGCCTCGATATGATTTTTCATTCGCGCGAGCAATTCGGCTTTGGAAACCGCTGCGTCACCTTCTTTGAAGAACCACTCGGGAGTTCGATCGTCTTTGGCCCAAACCAAACAATGACCAACCGGACGTAAGCCCTCGGCAGTCACGTTCTCAACAAAACGATCGGATTGATCGAACTGAAAATCGCCCTGTCTGGGCTGAACGGCGGCTGGTTTCATGCAGTTTTCTGGTGTGGCGATATCGAATTGTGATCGCAGTAGATTTTTTTCAGCATTGGATTTCGCCGAATAGGGTCCGAGCCCAACACCCATTTCGAACATCCCAGCCGCAGCCTGTTTCAAGGTTACATCTTGGGCGATTGCAAGTTGCCCAACCATGAAACAAGTGATTACTAAACCGACAATTCCAAAACAAGTTAAACGTTGCATACTAAATCCGTTGATCATCAATTCTCAATTTCAATACAGTCGTTCGTCTGACGCAAGCTTCAACTAACCAACATAGGTTCGATAGCGATCAAACACTTCTTGCGTGATAGTTATTTCAGATTCGGAATCGTCGGGCAAAAACTCTTCAAGTTCAAACGATCGGGCAACAACTTCACGAATCTCCCCCAACCCGTTTAGCAATCCACACCCCATCGCTTGAGTAAGCAAATTGCCAATGGCTGTCGCCTCAACGGGACCACAAATCACAGGACGGCCTAGCGTCGCCGCAGTAATTTGGTTTAACAGCCGGTTATTTGTTCCGCCACCAACAACATGCAACGTTTCGATCTTTGTATTCAAAACTGACTCAAGCAAGTCGACGGTATGACGGTAACACAACGCTAAACTATCAAGACAACAGCGAACGAGATCGCCAACGGTTTCTGGTTGGGGCTGACCTGAAACGACGGCGAAGGATTGAATCTTTTCAGTCATATTTCCCGGCACCGCAAATTGGGCTGCGTTAGGATCTATCAACGTTCGAAAGGGTTCCGCCGTTGCCGCCTGTTCAGCCAACTCTGCGAAACTAATTTCGTCGCCTTGTTCAATTCGCTCTCGACGAAGTTCCTGAACCAACCACAGACCAGCAATGTTTTTTAGAAAACGCGTTGTTCCCGCCAGTCCCAACTCATTGGTAAACGGCGCGGCGCAAGATTCGGGCGAAGCAAACGAATTACTAAGCTCAGTACCTAGCAGCGACCAAGTTCCACTTGAGAGATAAGCCCAATTGGTTTCGCCAGATGATTCCGAAGCGCTATCTCCATCGGTTTTTGGAACGGCAGCAATCGCAGAAGCCGTGTCATGAGAGCCGGGCGCGATAATTTGGATATTCCCTTGCTCCAAGTCAGCTCCAACTTGCAAAGCCAACTCAAGAGTCAATTGTCCAACAACGCTTCCCGGATCAATGAGTGGACCAAACAAGTGTGCTGGAACTCCGATTTGCTCAAGCAAGTCAAAATCCCAATCGCCCGACTCAAGCCCTAGCATTCCGCTTGTTGACGCGATCGTTCGCTCAGTCGTCATTTCGCCGGACAACCAAAAATGAAAAAGGTCCGGCATAAAAAGGAGTCGATGTGCGGTTTCAAATAGTTCTGGTTCTTTCTCTAACCGAGCTGCGACTTGAAATATCGAATTGATCGGCATCAATTGAATTCCCGTTCGAGCATAAAGCGTCTCCGCGCCACCAACTTTCTCGAGAACCCTTTTCATCGCTGGAACATTTTGCGGATCCCGATAGCAGTGCGGCAAACCAAGCAATTCACCACTTTTCCCAACCAACACCCAATCAACGCCCCAAGTATCCACCCCGATGCTTTCGAGATTTGCACCGATTTCGTCGCATTTTTTGAGCGACTGCTTGATACCCTCAATGATGTTCAACCAAATCCCAGTTAGATCCCAAACTGGACCCGCAGGCGTAGTACAGGGGTGATGCTCGAAACGATGCACCTCTTCCAATTGTAATTTTGGAGACGATCCATCGAGGGTTCCAATGATCGCGCGCCCCGAGCTCGCGCCCAAATCAATTGCCAAATGTGCCGACGGCATTCACGCTTCTCCATGGTTTTAATTTTTAGATTGCAAAATTGACGAACGGATTATCGAGAGCAATTCATTCGTCATGGCGTTTACCAACGAAACTAAAAATTGTTGTTCGACTTCTCTCTGAACCGTGACCGGAACAATTTGAACAAGCATTAATCTTAGCCGTTACCAAGCCGATCGTCGGCAAGCTTTACCATTTCCCGACAAAGTTTTTTGGAGGATTGCTTAAAGACTTGCCAGTGGACCTTGAAAATGTCGTACTTTTTCGTAATCCAAAACAACACTTTTAAAAGCTTCGCCAACAACACTCGGAGAACATATATGCGTTTTAAAATCGCGATTCTTTTTCTACTTTGCGCTGCCATGACCGCAACGTCAACACTTCAAGCACAGAGCTTTCGTCAACTCGGTACGCGTCGAGGCGCACTTGCCGGAGCTGTCGTAGGCGGATTGATCGGTGGACAAAATGACGAAGTTGCTGCAGGCATCATCGCAGGTGGATTGATCGGTGGCGTCACCGGTCGTGCGATTGGTAACCGGATGGACCAACAGTCCTACTATGGAAATAGCGGATACGGCTACTCCCAGCAGCAGTACGTCCAACCGCAATCCTATCAACCGCAATACTCCCAGGCTCAACAGCATTCGGGATGGTCACAGCAGCAATACGCTCAGCAACCAACACCGGTCAACTATGGCCAACAACAGCAGCAGTATTCGCAGCAACAGTACCAACAGCAGTGGAACCAGCAGCAGCAACAGCAGCAGCAATGGGGCCAACAGCAACAGCAGTGGTCGGATCAACAGCAATCCATTCCACAACAATCGCACTCAGTGCTGGAACAATACCAAGAGAACAGTCAGCCTCAATACATGAGACGACGTCGACGTTGGTAAACCCATTGAAGTAAGTTTGCCTGGATCCCTAAAAGCGCCAATCCACAACAAACCCAACTTCATCACTGAAAGATTCCGTTGACGTAAAGAACCAATCGAATCATTGCGAGAAAAAGAAGCGAGCTGATCCTTGGATTGGCTCGCTTTTTTCGTTGCTTGATTTCTATGATGCCGCAAAGTGAGCCGTTAACCAGCAATGCTTGTGGCGTTTTTTGGGCGCTTCAGACCCGCAGCTAGCGCTGAATGGTACTTACTTTAGTTAGACAATACCTTCCCTCCGGGAGGGTCGAGCCGTCGCGTCAGCGACTTGCTCGGGGAAGCCGATGAAAAGGCTCTCCAATGGTTCTACTTAAGAATCCGCACCCTCCCCGGCTACGCCGACCCTCCCAGAGCGTGGGTGTTGCACCCCCTTAAGGGGAGGATGCTGTTGACGGTGCACAACCTAAAAGATTGTGCCAAGGCGATTTTGCAACTCTCTGGCGCACTTCTCGAAATTTGCTTACGACAAAATCACTGAGCCAATCTGTCCGGTCGAGGAAAAACTGGACTTCAAGATTCGATCGTTCGAATTTGCAGTCGCCTCAGTTACCACGTTCACTTTGCAAAGCGGATCCGTTGTCTCGCAATTTAGACTTGGCGGAATCGTTGAATTCACTTTCCCAAGAACCGCCCCAATCAGTTCCAAGATCGAAGTTCCCGGTCCCACATTCCCAAAATTGCTTTTGTGGGCAACCACTGGGACGTTGCCAAAGACATCGTGAATCGCTGCTCCTTCAACTTCGTCACCACGTCGACTTCCAGAAGCATTCGCATTCACCAAACCAATGTCAGTCGCCTTGAGGTTAGCGTGCGTAAGCGCCGATTGAAAACTTCCTTTCAAAGCCTCTCCAAATTCGGGGCTGTTGGAATTTTGAAAAGAACGTGACCAACCGGCAAGCGTTGCCAAGACATTTGCGCCTCTGGCTTGGGCGTGTTCGGCTGATTCCAAGACAACCGCTCCGGATCCTTCACCCGCGACCATCCCATCTCGATCTGCGTCAAATGGGCGAGACGCTTTTTCTGGTTCCATGATTCGTTTACTAAGCGAATCGGTGCCTCGATACAGCATGGCGGTCAACGCCATCTGAGATCCAGTTCCACCCGCGACCACAACGTCTGCAGCGCCGCGCTGAATCAAATCCGCGGCCTCTATCAAAGCCAGTAAACCAGAAACCTCACCTTGGCAAATCGAATTGCTTGGCCCCCTCGCATCGAGTGCAATCGAAATATGTGAAGCCGCCATGTTGGGCAAGTACTTCAACATCCAAAGTGGTTGAATTTCACGCATGGCGAACTCGCCCCAGCGATCGTGTTCGTAACCTTGGTTGACCGTACACTTTTGAAAGACATCGGCGACTTCGTTTGGATCCGCAAAAAAGGTTTCGGTTCCAAAGACCGTTCCAATGCGATCGGAATCAAAATCTTCACTATTGAAACCCGCATGTTCAACCGCCATCGCTGCTGCCGCGCATCCGAATTGGATCGGTGCACACATGATCTTTAACGCCTTGCGAGGCTTGACGAATTGCTTGGCTTCGAAGCCTTGGACAGGCGCGGCGATTCGATAGGGCAGATCTGATTCAGCATACGGCTCCCGCACGCTGACGCCGCTTTTGCCACCGGCCAACGACTGCCAGAATTCTTCGTGGCCAATGCCAATCGAAGAAACGACGCCCAGCCCAGTGATAACGACTTCGCGACTGGAATTCATTGGAGACTTAAAATATCGGACGGAATTGGGGCATCGCAAAATTGAAACTTCATCTTGGCGTAGCGGTCCCGAGTTGGCAACCTGCCATCAATCGCTGGACTGGCAACAATTCAGATGCAGTTTGCACGACTCAAGCCACCTTCGCGAGATAATTCTTAAGGCTCATAGTCATAAATCCGGTAGGTCTTGTCTCGTTTAGTTCCGCCACGCTCAAGCGTTCCTCGCGACAGCTTATTCGACTCCAGCACCCACGAAAACTCAGCTTCCTCAACTCCCCACTCGGTAATGCCAGGCACAAGCCGTGTCATGAGAACGAGCCCTAGTCCCCACCTCTGATATTCCGGGATCACATTAGTACTGATGAGCCGGATCTTCTTGATCTTTTTTCGTCCCAGCAAGATCCGCAAGAAGCCAAACGGAAACAGTTTGCCGTTAATCTTTTTGATCAAAGGGTTGTAGTCGAGCAATCCGAACACGACGCCCACCGGTTTTCCTTCGACTTCGGCGATCGTCGTCATTTCAGAAACGACAAGGAACTTCAATCCGTCAGCGGTTGCACGGAGTTCACCATCTGACATCGGCGTGAATCCCCATTGGCCCGGAAGCGCTTTGTTGTAGATTTCCAGGAAACTATCAACGTCCTGTTTGAAGTTCTTTTTACTGATCGGCCGCACGTCGACTTTGAATCGCTTGCGAGCTTCCTCGGCAATGAAAGTCAGCTTGGGATCAAGATCCTTTAGCATGTCAACGTGTCCCAAGAACGCATACATGTCTTGAGACTTTTCAAACCCATATCCCTCGACCAGTTTTCCATAGTAGGGCTTGTTGTAAGTCATCATAAACGTTGGTGGCGTATGAAAGCCTTCCACCAACATTCCCCATTCATAGTTTTGTGATGGATTGGCAGGCCCGCGCATTAAGTAGATCTTGCGATCTGCAAACCAGGCCTTGGCGGCATCAAACAGTGCATTGGCGACCTCTTGATCGTCAATACATTCAAAAAAGCCAAACATCCCGCGCTCTTCTTTGTGGTAAGCGTTGTGGGCTCCGTCGACGATGGCTGCGATGCGCCCTACGATTTTCCCGTTTCGTCGCGCGAGAAACGTTTGGATTTCGCCGTTGTCGTAAAAAGGATGCTTCTTGTAGTTCAACAACTCTTTGATCGTCATCAGCAACGGCGGCACCCAATTCGGATCGCCTTTGTAAATTTCCCAGGCGAACCTGATAAATGCTTTTTGGTCGGATTTTCCGTTGACGGGAGTTACCGCTATAGAAGTCGAATTCATTTCACGATTTCAAGAATGGCTTGCGAATTTCAAGGCTATACCATATTCCTTTGACGGATTGTTCAACAGAGAGGAATCGAAAAGTTCTTGCCTTGCACGCGTTGGCGATTGGTAATTTCGTAGCACAGCGCATTAAAACAATATCGAATCGACTGAGAATCCTCTAGAATGATCGCTCGTCACAATTCCCTGCGTTTTTAGTTTGATTGTCTCCAAAGATGCGAATTCTGATTACCGGCGCGACTGGATTTCTAGGAAACAATCTGGCTCGAACGTTACTTGATCAGCAACACAAAGTTTCCGTTACGCTTCGCCACTCCTCAAACCGCAAGTCGCTTGATGGACTTGACGTCGATCGAATCGAAGCCGATTTAAACGTGCCCGCTAACGTTTCCATGGCACTCAAAGACGTCGATGTTGTCGTTCACGCCGCGGCGATGATCCAGATCGGATGGACCAAGCTGGAAGAAAGTCGCAAAGTCAACGTTGAGGCGACGAGTCTAATCGCCCAAGCCGCTCGTCGAAAAAACATTCGCATGATCTACGTTAGCTCGGTGGATGCTTTGGGCGCGGCAAGTGAATCCAATCCGGGGGACGAATCTTTACTCAACCCACCCAAACCAGCTTGTTCGTACGTGATTTCCAAACGCGAAGCCGAGTCCGCATTCATCCTTGAGGTCTCAAACGGATTGGATGGAGTGATCGTCAATCCAGGATTTATGGTCGGACCCAATGACTGGAAACCATCCTCCGGCGAAATGATGTTGGCGATTGCAAAACAGTTTGTGCCTTTCGCGCCAGCAGGAGGCTGCAGTGTCGCTGATGTTCGCGATGTAGCAGATGGAATCGTTTCAGCGATCGAACACGGCCAAACCGGGCAACGCTATATCCTGGGTGGACATAATCTTAGTTACCTCGAACTCTGGCAGATGATGGCGAAGGTCACGGAGAGCCGCGCGCCCAAACGCAAGCTTCCCAATTGGCTTGCGGGATTAGCCGGTCGGTTAGGCGACATGAAAACGAAACTTTTTAAACGCGAACCACAAATCAATTCGGCGGCAACACAGATGGGGCAAATGTTCCACTATTACAGCAGCGACAAATCCAAAAACGAATTGGGATATCAGATTGGAAGTATAGAAGACGCGCTGCGAGACGCTTGGGACTGGTTCAAACTTCACGGTTACGTTTGATTCATTCCAAAGTCATTCCAAAGTCATTCCGGCTTGGCCTTGAATCGTTAAAACTCAAGCCCGGTCATTGTGCCTGTCCCAGAAGCGAACTGACTTTCCTCCAAACCCATTCGCTGCATCAAACTGACGAACAAATTCGGCAACGGATAGTTCTTCTTCTTGTTAAACGCGAGATGCTGACCATGTTTGAATCCGCCACCCGCGAACAAGACAGGCATATTCTTATTGCTGTGGTTGGATGCATTACCAAGGTTGCTTGTTAGAAACACAGAGGTTTGGTCAAGCAGGTTCTGCTCGCCATCTTTGATACCATTGAGCTCTCTGATGAAGTCTCCCCAAGCCGCGATGATCGCAGTTTCAACGATCGCCAACTGCTCAAGCTTTTCCTCATCAAGCCCGTGATGACTCAATGAGTGATACCCTTCGTCGACGCCCGGGATTGGAACGACGCCGCCACTTCCACCCAAGTGAAACACGATAAATCGAGTGGAGTCAGTTTCGAGCGCCAAACGAATCATGTCACACATCAACTTTTGCCGACCGATGAAGTCTTTGCTGTTGCCGATGTCGATCGGTTTCTTTGCGGTCACCTTTGGCTTGGGCTTTTTCGCCCACTCTTCCGATGCCGCCATCCGCTTTTCCAAATCGCGAACGCTGGTGAAATACTGGTCAAGTCGATCATTGTCTCCACTGCCTAGCTCACGTTGCAGTCGCTTGGCATCCTCGTTCACCAAGTCCATGATACTGCGGCCTTCACGAACCCGAGCCGCCTGCTTTATCCGCTCTGCTTTCGAATCGGTAACGAACAACTGCTCAAACAAACGTGATGGTGACGACAAAGCCGGAACCATTGCGCCGTTTTCCGTGTAAGACGGACTGTCGTTCCCCGAGCTACCAAGCACCAACGATGGGATCCTCGTTTCGCCACCTAAGTGTTTGGCCAAATACTGATCAATAGAGACGGAGTTTTTCGCACGACCAGAACTGCCAACCGGATTCGCGGTCAGGATACTTGCCTCTGCGCGGTGGCCGCCTCCAACTCCAGGATGCGACGAACCGGAAACCACCGTGAACTTGTCGCGCATATCGTCAACTGATTTTAAGTAACGACTTGGTTTGTAGTTCTTTCCTGCCTCTATCGGGTTCAGATTGTCCGCGTGCAATCCCAACCCCAAAGTCATCGCCACAAATCGCTTAGGAGGTGCCTTAGAAGCTTCGGATGCAAACGCCGGATTCATCGCGCCAATCATTGGCAACGAAAGCGAAACACCTGCACCGCGCAGAATCGTGCGGCGGTCGATGCTTTTTTGAAAGTTGAATTGAACGGACTTCTTTTTCACAGTAACGGCTCAACGATTCGAAAATTGGATTGAGTAACCATCTATGTTAACAGCTTGGCTCAATCTTGGATGCTTTTCCCGGTGCCAATATTGAAGCGATTTTTTCGTTACTTTTTGATATTGCCGTAGAAAAACTCTTCAAAATGGTCGGCTCCAGCAAACAACGCGGCACACAAAATTCCGCAGCAGATGGCAGCGAATTTCGCGTTGTAATCTTCAAATCCATGGAAATCGGCTGCAACAAACAAAGTCGGGCATAAAAAGCCAAACAGCAATCCAACGCTTCGAATCAAAGTTCCCAACTTTGTCTGTGAATGATACTTCCGCACTGACTCAGCGTCGTTTTCAGCCGGTCCCGCGCCGATCAAAACTCTCAAGTAATCTGTCCAACACCAAAGAAATCCAGCAAAGATCGCAACTACAATTCCAACGATTTTGGAATCGATACTTGGCAAAAAATTGAAATGGCGAGACACGAAAATCGCAGGAACCGCAAACGTCACGAGCAATGCAAAGAGCTTATACATCAACATGATAAACCCGCGAACTGACACTTCATGACCAGAAGGAACCCGAGGTACGTCTTTGACAATCCCTTTAGCGATTTCCTCCGCTCGTGTTTCTTTCGCCGTAGGAGTGCGGACTTCGAATCCACCCATCGCACCCCACGAACGAATACGAACATGCATTCGCGGCGGCGTGTTCGGACGACGCTCAACTTTGTCGTCCGTCGCTCCCATCAACATAAATCCGTCAAGGTCAACAACCGCGCCGTGTGGCACGATGATTTCCGTACCACCCATCAGCGTGAACGCAACGATACTGACCTCAGTTTGCTCGACATCGCGAAGATCAATATCTATCGCACCCATGCACGTAAGCAACAATTGCGGCTGACCTGGTTTCCAGGTTCCTTTTTTCGTTTGACCACTCATAAGCGCCACCAAAGTTCGAGTGCCGCGTGGACGGTCAAAAGAATCCGCTGCTGCAAACGCCGCCGCTCCCGCTGCCTTGACTGGCGGAACTGGTTTCGCCAAGGGTGAAAAATCACCAACGGACTGAAAACCCGTTTTGAAATCACTGACTTGCTGGTAACGACGTTCAGGCTCTTTTTCAAGCGCTCGCATTACCACATCGTCAAGCCTTCCATTGACTTTCGATTTACTAGAAGGAGGTTGAAAACGACCAATCGGCAGTTCACCCGTCAACAATTCGTAGATGACCACACCCAAAGAATAGATATCCGCTCGGTGATCGACTTCCGTAGGTCGCTCGCGTTGCTCGGGAGCCATGTAATTGAATGTCCCCATCACTTGTTGCGTTCGCGTCAGTGTTCCATTGAAATTACTGCCAGTCATTTTGGCTAAACCAAAATCCGCGATATTGATTCGACCATTCGTGTCCAGCAAGAGATTTTCTGGCTTGATGTCTCGGTGAATGACACCGTTATCATGGGCGTACTGCAAGGCATCACAAAGCTGTGGAACCATCTGAAGCGCCATCTCGGGCGACAATCGCTCTTCGACCGTCAACTGACGCAGGTTCACGCCATCAATAAATTCCATCACGAGATAATGGACTTCATCGCGAACGCCAAAATCGTGAACGGTGACAATGTTAGGATGATTCAGTCTTGCCAGGGCGCGGGCTTCGCGTTGAAAACGAGCAGCGAATTCAGGATCATCTGGTCGATCCAAAAAGACTTTCAAAGCAACGATTCGGTCGAGGTTTTTTTGCCGGACTTTGAATACGGCACCCATTCCGCCACGACCCACGAACTGAATTATTTCCAATTCGGGAAACAGCCGGGCCATCTGACTAATCGACGGAGTCTCAAACGAACCAGGAACGGCTTTCGTTCGATCAAACTCTTCTTGCGACTGCCGGGCGGCAGCCATTAAGCAAGTTGGACAAAGCCCTCCTGGCAACTCATCGATCACTCGGCTTCCGCACTGAGGGCAGTTTTTGCTTTTCATAGTCTCAAACTTAAATCGTTGGTGATACTTCCACTACCAACGAATCCGAAAATCCGTTCTCAGGTTACAACAAAATCGAAATATATTTGTTAGAAGTCGTTTTACCTGGAAAAAAGGTGGTTTTTGGCAAACGATTGCCGATCGGGAAATTGAAAACGACTCATCTATCTTACCCGCGAAGTGCCTCAAGAAGCTCATCCAACTCTTCCCCGACTCGTTCAGACTCAGTGACAGTTTGTGCCACGATCTCGCGAATCTGGTCGCGATATTTTTGCCTCAGCCGAAGCGCTGCGACTTTTACCGCGCCTGAAGGAATCTTGAATCGTTCACCGATCTCGTTGTACTGCTCCATCGTCATCGGCACTCCCGATAGCGTTGGCTGGAGTGCAAGGTAAAGTTCATGCTTTCCTTTACCTAACTGCAACGCCTCCAGCCGCTCAAGTGCTTGCTGCAAGACAGCCAAAGCCCAGCGCCGATCAAACAATTTCTCAGCCGACCAGCCATCGACCGGTTCAAGCAAATAACGTTGCTCGGCATTTTCAACATCCAGTGAAAACAAAGTGCGATCGCCGCCACGTTTTTGCGCGTTTGACTTTTCGACTTGCTTGCCAACGTATCGGCCAATTGCGGACATCAAAAACCAGCGGAAGCGTCCTTTTTCTGGCGAGACCGAATCGAGAAAGTCCTTATCGATCAACTCGACAAAAAAGCCCTGCACGAAATCTGCCGAATCATTGCTTGAACGGCCTTTGCGACGCAGATAGGCGTAAAGCGGATACCAATATGCCTCACACAACTCGCTCAGAGAGTCGCGGCGAATTTCCGAATCATTTTCCCGCGAAGAAACAACCATGCTCCAATGCGTCGTTTCAAATTCGTGGTTGGCGGAGTTCATTCCTCGATTGTAGGTGAGAACAAGAATCCATGACAGTCTCGCCAGTGAATTGCGTTGGATTGCCGCGCAGTCCACGATGGTGGTTGGGTTTGGCCAATTCGCGAATCGTATTCGCGAGTGGAGCTGCAAGCTCATGCGCAAGTCCGTTTACATCAGCGAACTACTATCAAAACAAAGCACTGGTGCTTTGTTACAGCCGCAGTGCGTTAGCACCCGGTTCATTCGCGTAAAACCGGACGCTAACGCGT
>CAYMFZ010000048.1:0-251 GCA_964389585.1 uncultured Pirellulaceae bacterium
GGAATGTCTCGTGCCTTGCCGCCGACGACTCTCAGTGGCAATGGCTCAGTCAGATTTCGAATTAACTGACTCCCACCAATTTGCCGAACGACGAACTCTTCAGGAATCGACTTAATTCTTTTCCCGCCTCGCGTCAGCAAATAAACCACGTTGCGAAGCTCGCCGTCGTTGAATGCCGAAAGTCGCATTGGCACGACCAACTCATCTGTTTTGAATCGAAACCCAAGCGCCTGAACCGTACCGTCAAACAC
>CAYMFZ010000048.1:261-17385 GCA_964389585.1 uncultured Pirellulaceae bacterium
CCATCTGGCATTTCCGGTTGGGCAGTACGTTGGCCGGGTTGGGGATCAGCATCGGATTTGGCGCCGACTTTTGTTTTCACCGCGACAAAACACCAACCTTCCTCGATGTAGTCGTCAGTGACTTCGTCCATGCCTTCTGGATACTTGTACTTGTTTTTGTCCATCCATTTTTTGAGGGCCTCAGGGCTGCCTGCTTCCAAGACCGCGACTTCGTACATGCCGACGGCTTCTTCTTTGAGAACTTTGACTTGGTTTCGTTGTAGTTCCAATCCGCCACCAAATACTCCTCCACCACCACCGCCAAAGCCTCCTCCACCACCACCTCTCGCCAACATGTGTAACTGGGGTGTCAAGTCGACAACAACTTCGGGTGGATCAATCGCGTTCGCAATTTGTTCAAAAGCATCATCGGAAACTTTGCGAAGTGCAGGTGGACTAGTAAACGTAATCAAAATTCCAATGTTTTCGACCTTGCCTTCGAACCCGGGTCGAATAACAAACGACTCAACGCCTTTGTTAAAAAAGACATAGGTCTGTTGCAAGCCAACTCTCTTGATCGGATTTCCTTCGCCGTTGTAGATCGGCGGAACCATTCCGCAAGGATCGGAAAAAACAGGTGCCGTTAGAATCAAAGCCGCGCACGCCAGTGAGAAGGCCCCAAAGGTCTGCCACGAGTTGATCGCTCTTTTTTGGTTACGAGTCATCTTCATATCGCTCCATTTCAATTTTGATTTCGACTTGCCCCTGACAGTCGTCATCACCATTGCTGATCCAGATATGCCCAATCTCTTGCCAGCCTTGCCCTTCTTCATGAACCGTGAACCACGGCCCTGCCACAAAGTGCATTCCCTCAAGTCACAACCGAGTCCACAAGTGCTTTTGCCCAACGCGCTTGATCGTTCCACTGGTGACTAAGGGCTGAACATTGTTGGTTTCCATATCGAAAATATGGCGGCGATCAAAAGGAACCAACGTCGGCTCGATCCAAGTTCGCACGTCGCCAGTTTCGTCTTTGACGCGAATCGAAATTTTGGCGTGAGTGATCGACAATTGATCCCAGAGGAATGCCGCGCGGTCTTTTTCAAGTTCACCCACACCATTGGCTTCGATCAGTTTTCGCGTCTGGCCACCGAAATAGATCAGCTCTTCAAGGGCTTGATTCGTTTCATCCATTTCGCCTGCGGATATTCGCTTGATCAAACGATCAAACTTTTTCTCCGTCAACTCAGCAGTGGGGTGTCGACTGACCGCACAACCCGAAGCACACTGCTGCTCGCCATGCGCTTCGAAAAAAGCGTCCTCGTCGTGAGACTGCTCGTCAAACAAAACTTTGACCCGAACGTGGTCACGATGTTCTTGATGGGATCCAAAAATCCCAATCGTTCCCGGCAGTTGAATGGGTGGGACCAAGCCTCCGGATTCCTTCAGTTCAGACTGTGAATCGGCGCTAGAGTTGGATTCGGAACCTGGATCATTCGTCGGATCGTCGGATACCGATTCAATGGGCCGGTTGATAGTTCGAGGCGGACCTGGGGCTTCGAAAGGTGCCCCCAACACCAATCTCGCGATCCAGCCAAGCGAGATCCCAAGCAAGATGAGGCCGAGTCTCGATTTCAAAAATTCGCTATTCATGAATTGTCTTAATATGAACTGTCTTGATCAGTCTCAAAAGTTTCAAATTTCGATGCTGGTGAACGTTGGGAAGTTCCCATTTCGTATCTGGGCTAGTCGAACCAAGGTTAAATTCGCAACGTTCTACTTTGCACGATTAAATATACCGCGATCAGTGTTCCTTTGGTAAATCATCTCCCGGCAAACACAACGATTGCAAGTCGAATCCATTAGGAAGATATCCCCAATTTCTGCTAAACTGTTTTAAAAAGCCCCACGCCTGCGGACACTCAACTTTCATTTATGTGTCGTTCTAAGCCAATTCAACGCGAGTCGATTCAGATCAGGCGAATGCTTGCGTTCTGCTTTGTCCTGTTGTTTTTTTTGCCTTGCAGCCTTCCCGTCTCTGGACAATCGGTTGACGAACTTCCTGAGTATGCGACGTGGAGGTTCGGAAAATCGGCGGATGCCAATGGTATCTACCGTCTTAGCTATTCACCCAATGGCAAACTGTTAGCGACTCGAAACCGAAAAAACATCGTCAAGATCTTTGATGTTGAATCGAAAAAACAGCTTTGTGAAGTCGAAGGTCACGAGAACAACTGGGTTGAAACAATCGACTTTTCTCCTGACTCTAAATTCTTCATGACAGCGGCAGGCTCAAGTGAAAAAGTAAAAGTCTGGAACTCGCAAACCGGCAAATTGGAATCTGAAATTGAAACCGACGCGATCGCTGCCTACTTCAGCCCATCTGGTGACTCAATCAATGTGCTGGGTGAAACTCATGTTGAAAGATACACATGGCCCGGCGTTCAAAAGACGAATCAGCAAAAGTGGAAATCCGGAAACGAAACGCGAACCGCGATGTCGCGAGATGGCAGAGTTGTCATAAGCTATCGTTCAGTCAACCGAACTGTTTACCGCACACAGGTTCTTGATCTCGAAAACAAATCGAAAATTCAGTTGGACGGACCAACGGGAATTCCAAAATCTGTCGCCTTGTCAGCTAACGGCAACTGGATCGCCGCTTCCTACCACCGCGATCAAAACATTCGCTTGTGGGACCTTCGTGATCCGCATCAAAAAAAGTACACGTTAAAAAGACACAATGAAACGGTTCAGTCAATCAGCTTTTCACCCGACAGTCGTTTTCTCGTTTCATCCGGCTGGGACGAAACCGTGGTCGCTTGGGATATCCTGACGCGGCAACCAATCACTCAATTCTTTGGGCATTCAGAGCACGTCAATGCAACGGCGTTTTCTCCGATCGGTCTACAAATAGCCAGCGGCGCATCGGGCACTACCGATACTTCAACGATCGTTTGGGATTTCAAAGAGATGGTGCTTCTTCCGAAGGTGACTCCACCCGAACGAGGTTTCGACCAAGTTTGGAAATCACTCGGAAGTAATACGCTGAATGCTTCGCTTAAAGCAACGGCCGAGTTCCTTGCAGGCGGAGAGGAGTATCTCGCACTCATCGAAAAACGTGTTGGTAAGTCGATTGCGGAAAACACAGTTGGTTCGATAGACGAATCGATCAAGTTGCTTGATCACCCTGAGTGGGCGGTTCGTGAAAAAGCGATGCAACAATTGCTAGGCATTCGCGTCAAAGCCGATCGAGAACTTCGTCAGGCGTTAAAACAAGCGAGCTCTCCAGAAGTGAAATTCCGCATTTCTCAAGTCCTAAAGAAAACGATCGAACGTCCCAAAGTCAACATCGTTGAGACACGCCGCTGGGGCCGAATCGTGTTTGTGCTCGAACACCTCAATACCGAACGGTCGCAAAAGCTATTGAATCGAATTGCTTCCAGCACGTTGAACATCGATGTCGCTCAAGACGCAAGAGATTCTTTCGCCAGAAACAATGTCAAGAATCAATAGTTCGTGATCCTGAAGCTCTACGCATTGAGCTCTTTCAAAGTCTCCCTCAGCGTCATCACCAACCGCTCTGCGTCGGCCATGCTAAACACCATCGGTGGCTTGAACTTAATCACGTTTTCCAAAGGGCCATCTGTGCTTAACAGAATTCTCCTCTCGCGCATCCGCTGCACGACCGAGTGAGCCAATTCAGTCGCTGGCTCCAAAGTCTCGTGATCAGAGACGAGTTCAATTCCCAAGAATAAACCGCTTCCTCTAACATCGCCTACCGATTGAAATTCCTCTTTGAGAGGCAACAAATTTTCAATCAACCAGTTACCGATCTCAAGCGCATGACCTTGCAAACCTTCACCCTCGATCACTTCCAAAACTGCCAAGCCTACGGCACATGAGACAGGATTGCCTCCGAACGTATTGAAATACTCCATTCCGTTGTGAAACGCTTCGGCGATTTCTCGGGTCGTTACCAACGCGGCCAAGGGATGCCCATTCCCAATTGGCTTTCCCATCGTCACGATATCAGGAACGACTTGTTGTTGTTCGAATCCCCAAAAATGAGTTCCGACTCGACCAAAACCGACTTGAACTTCATCGGCGACACAAACTCCACCAGCCGCACGAATCGTTTTGTAGACTTCGCTGAGATAACCCTCCGGCAGAGGAAGCTGTCCCCCGCACCCCATTAACGACTCGGCAAAAAAAGCTCCAATCTCGCGCCCCCTGCTAGTCACTGAATCAATCACTTCTTTCGCTTGTTCAGCAAACAATGAACCACAAGCCGGGTTGCTCAATTTGAATTCGCCACGATATCCGTCAGGCGCGGCCAAGACATGTACGTGGTCTGGCTTTCCTGTGCCGCCGCGATGATCGAACTTGTAAGGACTAAGTTCAATCATGCTGCTGACGTGACCATGGTAAGCGTGATCAAGTACCACAACGTCGTGTCGGTTCGTAAAATTGCGCGCCATCCGAAGCGCCAAATCGTTGGCTTCACTTCCTGAATTCACTAGAAAGCAAACCTCAAGCTGATCAGGCAAGGTAGCGGTAAGTCGCCTCGCGTAACGAACAATGTTCTCGTGAAGATACCGCGTGTTCGTATTCAACAAACCCATTTGATCGGTCGCCGCAGCCACGACATGAGGATGGCAATGCCCGACGTGGCAAACGTTGTTAACACAATCGAGATATGTCACACCGGAATCGTCAAACAAATACTGACCGCTTCCCCGCACGATATGCAATGGCTTGTCGTAGGACAGACTCAACGATGGTGCGACGTGGCGTGATCGGAGCTCGCGAATTTGGTCTGCCCCAATGCCTCGCGAATGACTTGTATTCGCACACTGACTACAGGCCTCTGAGAGTTGTTGACGAACTTTGACTGGATCGAATTCTTTTAATTGCTTAAGCGCTTCCCAAGCCGGCTTTTCAGTGATGCCAAGGTACTCATTATCTGGGTTAGCAGCTTGCTGTTCCGCCGCGATACAAACACTTTGGCACAACCGCATGCACATCAGCGTAAACAAAACCGAAAGTTCACTTTCCGACAGCCGATTTGTTTCGTGGTACCCTGCCACTAACGCAACCACTGCTTCGATTGGATTTTGCTTGTCAAGCATCAAATAAGCGCCGCAAATGGCGAGGTCATTGATGGTCGTCGAATAAACGATGTCGCCGAAATCAATCAGTCCCAGCAAAGCCATACCACTCGAATCGGTTTGCACCAAAATGTTGTAGTCGTTCGCATCATTGTGAATGACCGATTGAGGCAACGATTCCACGCGGGAACGAACGGTAGAGTATTGATTGAGAAAGTGATTGAGCGTTTCTTGTTTCGCAGCATCGTCGAAGTTCGCGACGCTTTTGGCAACGATCTCCGGCGCCTTGATAAGATCCCACTTCAAATCACGCTTTGCAGCAGGAAGTTGATTCAAACGCTTCAACGCCTGACTCAGTCTTCCCAGTTGTCGTCCCAACTCACTTAGAAGGTCGTACGTGTGCGGACGAAACGTCGCAAGGCACTTGCCGGGCAGGAAACTGATGCAACGAACAAAACACATGCGTCCATTCGCATCAATGAGTTCAACCAATGGACTATTTGCGTTGGAGCGGATCAGTTTAGGAATTTCAAACGAATTCGCACCGCCATCCATTCCAGCATTGATGCTGTGCGCGATCTGCAACGCCGAATTCTCAAGCTCAAGGACCTGGCGATCGATGTCTGGATTGGCAATCTTGATTACGTAGTCTTGCGAGGCACCCAAGCCAAGATCTGACTCGGAAGTGATCTTGAAGTTTTGATCGCGCTCGCCTGGCAACTGGCTGGCGCAACCGCGAATTCCAAAATGCTCCCAAGCGATCGAGCTGGCATCGTCGAGAGAAAAAGCCGGCTTGTTACAGATGTCTTCCAATGTTGGCGAATCCATGAAATTTGGTGGTTGATCACGCTAATTCATGGCATTCTAAGAAAGACGATCCGCCCTTCAACCCGCTCGTCGAGTTGATTGCATGGGCGAAGGCGACGAAGCCGACCCGATACTTCTAAGAGGTGAGCTACTGCGGCTAAAACTACCGGCGCGTTGGCCCGCACGATTGGCGACCACTTGCTCAAAGATACGTTCGACATCCTGCGTCAACGCAATTGGGTCGAACTCTTGCTGCACCATTTCACGCCCTTTCTCGCCCAACCGATCTCGTTCACTTTTTGAGGCGGCCAGTTTGATAATGGCTTGAGCAAGTTGCGTTGGTGATTTTGGCGGAACAAGCATTCCATTTTCACCGTTTCGAACAATTTCAGGCAAGCCGCCCGTTCGAGCAGCAACGACGGGCGTTCCAGCAGCGAGCGATTCCAATGCCACCAACCCTAAGGGTTCTTCGATCGACGGCACGACACACAAATCAAACGCGGCCATAAAGTCTTGAACGTTCGTCCTCAACCCCAGCCATTTAATTCGACCGTGCAGATTTTGCTTCAACTGAATAGCACGCAATTTTTTGACGTAGGGCTCATTGCGTTTGAATCTGCCCAACATAACCAGCTTGAAATTTGGTACCGACTCGATGATTTCTTCGAGAGCTTGAAACAAATAGAGGTGTCCCTTGCGGGCGACGACTTCGCCGACAACACCCACCAGAAACTCATCGCCCTTCATTCTCATTTGACGCTTGACGATCGTAACGTTGAGCGGAGTTACATGTTTGAATCGCTCAAGATCTGTGAAGCAAAAAACCTTCTCCATCTTGTGAGCCGGAATTCGATTGACGCGGCGGTGGTAATCGTAAGTCGCTTGGGAATTTGCGATGACGTAGTCATTGAATCGCCAATGGAGCTGAAGAGAACAACTGTGTGCCGTTGCGATGACCGGAACCTTCGTCATCATCTTCATCAACACGCCGAATGCATGTCCACGACTCATATGAGAATGAATCAACTCAATGTTGTTTTCGCGAATCCAATTGGCAATCCGCTTGAGCTCACTTGGGCTGCGATTCATCTCCGACTCAATGATCTTGATCGCGGGGTCAACATTCTCTTGCATCCACCCATTCGAGCGACAAAGGATCGTCACCTCGTGACCACGCGCAAGCAGCTGCTCAGAGATGAACTTGCAATAGGTCAGCGCACCATTGACGTTGCGACCTGAGATGACTTGCAAGATTTTCAACGAACCGCTCCAAGACTGGCTTATGAATTGGAAGATTAACAATTCCTTTGGATTACTGCTGCGCTGGTTTCGCTAGCAGTCATCAGCTCAATTGAATTGCGGGAATTGCAAGATGCCACAGCGGCAGTCTGTTTGATTCACACCAAAAAAAAACGGGAACCAGTCGAAACTGATTCCCGTTTGAGGTTCAAATTGAACTAAGACTTAGAAGCCTTCTGTTCCGAAGAATGACTCTTCGTTGTTGATCAAAGATCCAGCGTTCGCGAAGGAGACATCGGTAATTCCGAAGAATCCGCCGCCAAAGCCATTGGTTAGGCCATCAAGTCCAAGCTGGAAGTCGCCACCAGGAACTGAGAAGTCAAGCAAATCAGGTCCAAGCTGAAGTGCGTTGTTCGACATCGAGAGATTCATCTCTGCGGTACCCAAAGCGATTGGGCCGAACAAGTCGCTTCCAACGTTATCGAGTAGCGTGAGGCCAAGCCCGAGCGTGTCTGCAGGAAGATCTGTTCCTGTCAAGTCAATCGGTGCTCCATCATCGAACGCGATAAGAATCAGCGTCTCGTAGTTGCGATGGTAGAACTCTTCATTGTTAACCGCTTCAAAATCAGCTTCAGCAAGTGTAGGGATCTGTCCTACGAATCCGGCCGCCGTTCCAGTACCCACGGGTGGGTTAGTCACAACCGTATCATTACCTCGGTCATTTCCAAAGAACGTGTTGTTCGTCACCAAGGCATTAATCGTTGCCGTGTTGAACGTGTTCAAGCTAAGTCCACGCTCGAAGTTATCCAGGAACGTGTTTCCAGCGATTCGAGCAGAGATCTGACTTGCGTCAAACGCGTTGATGTTGATGCCGTCGTAGTAAGAGAGTCGTCCAGGGGCACCGTTACCCACAATCGGCTCGTTACCAAAGACATGGTCATTGTTGTTATCGTCGTCCGTACCTGAACCGTTGTTGACGATTTGGTTACCACGAATATCCAACAACATCTGAGCGTCACCGTTGGTTTCAATATCAACACCTTCGAACTGGAAGTCTTGAATCGTGTTGTTGAGCAAGGAGACCTTTGTCAAGTTGTCAAGGTTTCCATCAGAGACGACTTCCAACACCCCAATTTCGATATTGGTTGGATCAGCCGCCCCAATTCCGGCGTAGCCACCAGCATTCCAGTTGGATTGACCAGTAAGTGTTCCACCGCCGATTGCGACGATTGAGACACCGTTGAAGCCTTGAGCGTCAGCCGCATGAACATTGTCGTCAGCTCGTCCGCCTCCAGACTGAACACCACTTGGAAGTAGCGTTGAGTTCGCAAGCGTGAAATCTGCGTAGGTGTCAGTTCCTGTGAACAAGGAGACACCCGTCTCAGAAAAGGCCGTGATGTTGTCGATGTTGACCCGGTTGATCAAGTCCGACCCGTTGTTGTCCAAGTTGATTCGAACGCCGTTTTGAGTGTCACGATCAAACACGTCGTTTGGAAAGTTCGCGACACCAAGCGTTGAGTTCGTGATGTCGATGTTGACCAAACCGTTCCCAATCGAGTCGATTCCGATTCCATCCGTGAACACAACCACGTCCAATGGGTTGCCAGGTAATAGAACCCGACTCGCCGCGTTGCTGATCTGCACGTTGTCGATGACGGCTTGAACTTCCGCCGGCGGTTGACCATTGACACCCTGAGCGACGATCGAAATTCCATCACCCGCTCCACGAGCGTTGTCAATCATCTGAAGTGGTGCAGTTCCTGTTGTGTTTCCGATTCGAGCTCGAATCAAACCACTGTCGAATGCAGCCAAGCTAATACCATCGTTGACGTTTCGGTTGATTTCAACATTGTCGATAATGTCGATGTCCAATGTTGTTCGTGCTCCAACGCCGTTGACGCCTTCGACACGAGCGGCCAATCCGCGAACACCATCGCTAAGTGTTTGACCACTAACAATGACGCTTGACTGTGCCCCAGGATCGTTCAACAAGAATGAAAGGTTAGCAAATGCTCCGTTGCCAGAAATATTGCTCGTACCACCTTCCGTTGCTCCGATACGAACTCGTTCGTCACCAAATGTCGTCCAATTTTCAACCAGAACACCGTTCGCACTGTTACCAGTAACCGTTGAGTTAAAGATATTCAAGTTTCCGCTTCCACGATTCATGTGAATACCGTTTCCAGCGTTCCCAATTGAAGTGTGGTTCACGATGTCAACAGGAGCACTGTTGGAATTCAAGTAGTTTTCCATGTACAAACCATTTCGCAAGTTGTTGCTGGTGGTGTTGTTCATCATGCTGATCGTTGTCGGATCGTAATTGCGAATGTGGATACCATCGAACAAGTTGCCTGTCGCAACGTTGTCTTCGAAATTGATAGCTCCAGTCGGATCCGATGCGTTGAGCACAAAGATACCGTTGCGACCGTTGTTCGCAAATGTGTTTCGTTCGATAGAGATGTCACCCGAAACATTGGCGAGCAACACACCGTCTGAATTCGCATTTGAGATAGTGTTGTCTCGAATGCTCGTTCCGCTTCCGTTGCCAAAGATACCGTGAGTCGCTCCAGTTGCATCAATGTTGATGCCGGCGACATCGTTGTTGTTAGCCAAAGTGACCACCGCAAAACCACCGTTGTTCGACATAGTCGGCGTAACACCGTTTGGATTGGTGCAAAGCTGGAAGAACTGACCGTCTTGGATCGGAATCAGCAAAGACTGACCGTTACCCCAAAGCCGTTGGTTATCCTGAAGCTGAATTCCATCTCGCATACCCCGATCAGTACCATCCCCGGCATTAACCAAGATCACGTCGCCCGGAGCACTCAAGTTCTGAGCCGCAACGGCTGTCGAGTAAGGTCGCTCCGCTGAACCGTCTTGACCAGCAGGATCTGCTTCGTTGTTGATGTGTACAACGTTGTAAGGAGCACCTGTTGTTGGGTCGATCGCCAAGATAACATCCTGGTTGTAGACCACAATTCGATCGTTTCGTGATGTCCGCTCAAGATCTCGTCCAAGCGGAGAGTATTCGTTTCCGTAGCCACCAGCGTTCGCACCAAACAGCCATCCAACTCCCAAGACACCCGTTGTATCGAATCGGTCGTCGTGATTTACCTCAAGGCTAACAATCATGCCGCGAAGAGCTTGAAAGCCCATTCGGACTTTTGCACCAGCGAATGCGTCAATCAAATCTGAGTTGTAATGATAACCACCAACATCAAACGTTCCGTTCATGAAGGCGAATTGCTTCGGACGAAATCTCAGTGAAACATCGAAGCCTTGAAGAGCACTATCAATTCCTGGCATCACAACGATTTGGTTGCCAACAAAACAGTTAGCACCAGATGGATCGCCGAAAGAGTAGTCCTGAACACCCGTTGGCAAATATCCGTTGGCCAGCAAGTCCCACTTTCGTGTCTTGATCGAGCCACTAACACCGACTTGATGGAACGTGTGTGAAAAGTTCGTTTGGCGGTCACCATTGAAGTCGTACCAAACACCAAAGCTTACATCAGCTCCAGCGGCTGGAATTGAGAAGACTCGCTCGATGCCGATATTGGCAAAGAAGCCCCCTTCTTCTTCAAGTGAATGATGGACTTGTCCTTCCATCAGCCAGCGGCCATCCAAGCGGTCTTCGAACAATCGGGTCTTTCCACCCAATGTCAAATACGACCCTTGATAACCTAGTCCTTGGTCAGCAATATTGGACTCAAACCAAAGCCGCCCGATTCGACCGCCACCTTGCTGTTGGCCACGATTGCCTAACAAGTTGCCGGAAAATCGTTGTGCCGTTGGCTGAGCGAACGCAGCATCACTCAATGAGTGTTGCACGTGATGCTGAGCATCTGCGACGTTAAAGGCAATGACTGCCAAGGCAATGCAGAGAAGGCTCAATCTTATCTTCATCGATGTCTCCCGAGACGAATCCCGACGCTAGGACTGTATAAACCACTAAACCATGCGCACGACGCGCCCGAAAAAGTGGTGCATGTGATAGAATCCATCGACATGGAAAGATCGGCATCATTAGAATTTCCGATACTATTCCCACAATTGCTACAAGTTAACATTCGTCTCCCCTCCAAAAGACGAATGCATGCAGCCAATCTGCTGGCAAAAGCAGTTCAAAGCTCCAATCGCCAAAAAAAGTGCAAGCGTCTTTGATATCAATAATGGTTGAGTATCGATTGTGGCCGTTCACTCTGTGAACGAGCGCCAGTCCGAGTGAAAGACTGCGTCCAGGCTTTCGAATGCGAGGGCGTGCTCAAGCGCGCGAGGATCTGACCAAGTCGAGGAATCCGAGGGCCAATGTTGAATGCACGAGAGAATCAGAGTGGGAGTTGCTCATTGTGGCATTTCACTCCGTGAAATAGCGCCAGACCTGATGCGCAGCGAAGGTACGATTGATGAGTCGACGTTAGATCAAAAAGGAAACTACTAGTGGCCTGTTCGAAACCACCTGCAACGTTGGATGGTAGAAGCCGCCGTTAAGATCAATGTTTCCAACGCCGTCAGGCAGAACGGTTGCCCAAAAGTTCAGTCACTTATTTGATCCACGCCATGAAAAACAGCTTTTGATTTCGACTTCAGCTTGATAGTAATCACTCGCCCCGTTGGTTCACCGCTTTTTTCCTTGGGCTCATGAACTTCAAACAAAGTCACGTCTTCATCCTCTTTATACTGCCTCACCGTTTCGCCATGCCGCAACGAAGTCTGGTGCGAGCGATTATCAAATCGCCCCCGATAAGTTCGATACTTTCGGGCTTCAGAATCTGGCCAAGCAACTCCAGTTAGCGTCAAAGAATCCACGTCGGACAAATCGGCCACACTGCTAACCACAAACACCTGCTTGGCAATCTTGTTTGGCTTCATGAATTCGACCACTTCGTTAATCATGATCGTGAACTGACCCGCCGGAAGTTTCCCACCGAAATCGTAGCGAGCTGGCTCGTCAGGATCCCCCATCGAGATCTCTGTAACGTAATCGTGCTCGGGCGGAAGATAGATGCGAAAATGCCATGAATTGGCCAAATCGCATAGCAAGGTTCGAACGTAAATTTGGGCTGGATCTTCGACTTCAATAAAGCCAACTTGGCGTTTGAAGAACTCGGCTTCTTTGATCGCCAACGCGCTTTTGCGTTTTTCAAGCCCAAAGCAAATGCTGACCGCAATAAGAGCGGTCAACAAAAGAAGACCGAGAATCGAAATCTGTTTGAGCTTCATGATTCACGCTGGCATTGAACAATTTTAGCTAAATCGAAGCAAAGCGTACTTCTTCTTCCCGCTTCGCAAAACGATCACCGTTTCGCTCGCAAGATCTTTTCGTGTCAGTCGGTAATTCATATCTTCGGCACGTCGGTTGTTGATGTAACTTCCGCCTTGTTTGATCGCACGACGAGCGTCGCCATTGCTCTTCATTAGTCCAGATTTCACCAAAGCATCGATGAGCCCGAGCCCCTCACCGTCTAATTCAGAAAAAGGTAGATCAGAATTCGGAACATCGGGGAAAATTTGCCCCGCTTCTGCATCAGTGAGATCTTCGATCTCTGCCCCAAAGAAGATCTCAGTCGCCTTTTTTGCGGAGGCTAATCCCTCATCACCGTGAATCATTCTCGTCAGCTCTTCCGCAAGTCGGATTTGGCTTTCACGTTTCGCCGGATCTTCTTCGCGAGATTTGTCGAGCGCAGAAATTTCTTCGTGCGAAAGCTCCGTTAAGAATCGTAAGCACTTGCCCGTATCCTCATCCGCAACGTTTCGCCAGTATTGGAAAAACTCGTACGGGCTCGTCCGCTCAGCCGAAAGCCAAATCGCGCCCGACTCAGTCTTGCCCATTTTGCTGCCGTCGGACTTCGTTAGCAAAGGACAAGTCATCCCGTATAACTGAGCCCCCAACATCCGCCGACCAAGATCAATTCCCGCAGTGACATTTCCCCATTGATCGCTTCCGCCAATTTGCAACTCGCAACCATGCTCGCGATTGAGATGCACAAAATCGTAGGCTTGGAGCAGCATGTAGCTGAACTCGGTGTAGCTCAAACCAGCTTCGCTCGTCAGGCGGCTCTTCACCGAATCCTTCGCGAGCATCACGTTGACGGGAAAGTTCTTGCCAACGTCCCGCAGAAATTCGATATAGCTGAATTGGCTCATCCAATCATTGTTATTGACGAGCAGCGCCGAATTATCACCGCAATCGAAATCAAGCACATGCCGCATTTGAACTTCAATGCCAGCAAGATTCGCTGCAAGTTGTTCTGGCGTTTGCAAGTTTCGCTCGGCGCTTTTGCCGCTGGGGTCGCCGATCATTCCTGTCGCACCACCGGCAATTGCAATCGGTCGGTGTCCTGCTTTTTGAAAACGACGCAACATCATCAGCGGAAGTAGGCTGCCAACGTGCAAGCTGTCAGCCGTCGGATCAAAACCCGCGTAAAGCGTTCGCGAACCACTCGTCAGCCACTTTGGCAAAACGTCATCGGCAGTCGTTTGATGAATCAGCCCACGCCACTTGAGGTCTTCAAAAATATCAGTCATCGAAATTCTAGCTTGTGTTAAATGCTTTCAGCGACAGTCAGTGGTCACTCCGTAGTCAAGACGAAATGAACTTGGAACTTAAAGAGATAAGATGTTAATCCAAATTGAATAGAATCGTAACACCCAGACAATCCCCTCCGAGACAGGTTCACCAGCCTCCTTCAATCCGTGATACGAAAGACTATTGGCACTTCTTGTAGATTGATCCTGGAAGGATTGCAGTAGTTAGCCAGTTGTTGAGCAATACTGACGCGAAGGATCCCAAAGCTCATCGGG
This sequence comes from uncultured Pirellulaceae bacterium, assembly GCA_964389585.1. Classification (GTDB taxonomy): domain Bacteria; phylum Planctomycetota; class Planctomycetia; order Pirellulales; family Pirellulaceae; genus Mariniblastus. Next base: position 14,199 of record CAYMFZ010000048.1, read on the forward strand.
CATATCTCTTTCATTCAGAAATCCGTGAACATCCGTGTTTCATCCGTGGCTTTTCTAATTGAAGTCACCAATCGTTTCCTGATTTCCGCGGCAAAGATGCCTAGAGCGCGTTTCCCTTTAGGCTAGCGCCACCTAGATAAGCGAGATAGACTTCTAGCCACGGATAGAACACAGATTTTCACGGATGAAGTTCAGGACAAGATCTAGCAGATCACGAAACGAGGGCCACAATCAACAGACATTGTCAAAGGACGGCACTTCTTGCATTGTGGCATTTCACTCCGTGAAATAGCGCCAGACCTGATGCGAAGCGAAGGTCCCAAATCAAACAGTTCAAACCACACTTCACAACCACCATCGTGCCGGCCACTAAGAGCCGCTCCCAAAACTCTTGAGTCGTTGTAAGCTCGTAGGAGTAGCGCGAGTTCGCTTGTTGGTTTTGAAATTGGCTCTTAGTCTACTGCCTATCAAAAATCCATTTTCCAACCACGACCATCGCGACGACCACTCCGGAAATCACCAGAGCGGGAATCGCAATTGAGACTTGCTCCAGCAACAACAAGGGCAGGGCGATCGTGATCATCCCGCCTCCTATAAACGGTGCCGACAAAGGAGCCGCCAAAGCGTAATCCTGCGCCGCATCCGATTCCAAATTCGGATCGACCATTCTCAACAACACAAATCCCGTCGCCGTCGTTCCTGTCGACATCCCGTAGTTGACCAAACCCAACTGAAACCAATACTCTTTGGGTAGCAACCACCGAGAAATCAGCAACAAACAAATCGCCGTCCAAACTCCGCCCACAACAAACAAAATCGAAAACGGCACCAGCATCGCAGCGACTGCTTGCAGATTAAGTGTCGCAATCGCGGCGACCACGAGAACATCCATCGCAATCGACGTCAGCCGACTGATTGACTCACCATCAATGCGATCGCCCTGTCCGATTGCAGACATCACTTTTTGAACAATCATGCCACCGAATAAGGTGTAGATGAACAACGGAAAGTCCACGACGTTTGAAATTGACAAACGTTTAGAAAGCTGGGCACGCGCCGCGTCGACGTCTTTGGCTTCGAACATTGAGTCTGCAAATCCTGCCAGCCCCTGCACAGCCGACTGCATCAAAACTCCAATCCCAAACGCGATCGTGAGCAAGACAACTTGCAACAGTAGCGGATCAATGGTTTCTCGATTTATCCGGGCCGTTCCAATTGAACCAAAATCTATCCTGCCAGTTTCGGCTGAAGCTGACTGCCCATCGATTGAGTCAGCTTTGGAAACCCAACCGCGTCGCACGCCAACGTTGATCCAAAAAATTCCTGTTACGATTCCATAGACCAATCCACAAGTCGCCATCAACATCCCAAGATCTTTTCCCTCGACAAGATTCACACTCGGGTTCGCGAACACTTCTCCCATCGCCGCAGCCGTTCCATGCCCCCCTGCGAATCCTGTCTCTATCAACATTCCGAATGAATTCGGCACCTCGAAATAGGATTGAACGATCAGCCAAGTCGCAAGCAGTCCAACGGCAGTTTCCCCGAGCACAATGATCCACACCATCAGCCCTTGCTGGCCTACTCGGCGCATTCGGCGGGCACCCGGTTGATGATTTCGAACTAGCAGCATTCCCGCGAATACGACGGCGATCAACCAACCCGGCCAACTTGAAAGCTCGCTAGACAAATCAAACAGCAAATTCGTCGAAGGACTCTCCGCTTGGCTCGGCAAGCCGGTGAAAGCTTGATTGGCTTGAAATAGCACAAGCCCAACCAAACCCGCGATGACAGACGCGGGAATAAACAACCACCGAAAGAGTGACACGCTTTCGCGCATCACGACGCCAATCAGCAACAGACAAGCGACGAGCAGCAATGCGTAAGTCATAGTCTCTCAAAAACAGTCAGAAGTTGATTCTTGATTTTAACTTAGAGCCTATCCCAAAACTTGTGAGCGGTTGGCGTCAGGTTTGGACCAGCGAATTCGGATGGCTTATTTTGCTGATTGTTCCGGCCCGAGGCTAGCGCCTACGGCTCACTATCACATGGAATTTTACGGTCACCATAGTTATGGGATAGGCTCTTAGTCGTAAACCTAATCTTCACCTTAATCCTCTAATGCCTCTGCTTCGTTTCGTTGCTCCAACAGCCCGGCCGCTTACGCGTCACGGCTCACTATCGTCATCCGACCTACCAATCCGAGTAGCCGTCATCCGATCTATCCAAACGTGAGCCGTCGTGGGCCAGCCCAATCCATCGTGAACCGTGAGCCAGTCCTTTCCAATCGTGAGCCGTGGGCCGTAAGGCACCGGGCGACAAGCACCACCCATCAACCCACCATCAAGTTGTCGCAAAACAACGTACAGCTTAAACTCTTCACAGCGCACCAACACCTTACCCATTCGCCAAATCAAAATCGACGATTCATCGCATGAGTTCAACCCCTTCACCCGCCCCCAAAAAAAATTCAAACGAAACAAAACGTGGCGGCAGTTTCGATTGCGTCATCATCGGCGGTGGTCACAATGGGCTAATCGCGGCAGCCTATCTCGCCAAAGCCGGAAAAAAGGTCTGCGTACTTGAGCGACGAACGATGCTCGGTGGTTGCAGCGTGACCGAAGAAATTTGGCCTGGCTACAAAGTCTCAACCGCATCCTACGTTGTCAGCCTCCTCCTACCAGAGATTATCAACGAGCTAAAGCTTAAAGAAAACGGCCTGACGATTTTGCCGCGTCGTCCTTCTTCGTTTACGCCAATGCGCGACGGACGGCATTTGATGCTGGGCGCGGATCAAAAACAAAACCACGAACAGATTTCAAAGTTCAGCAGCAAAGACGCCGACGCGTTCGTACGATATGAGAGCTTGCTTGAACAAGTCGCGATGCACCTCGAGCCGATCCTCAACGAAACAGCGCCAGATTTGCTGCCGCTGCCTTCGAATTGGAGGAAAATTGGAATTGGCAAGAAGTTTCGCGACGCGAAAAAAGGATGGCGACTGCGAAAAGCACTTGCCGCAATGGAAAACAACATTCCTGAGGGACTGGAATTGTTGACGGCCGCCGCGCGCCCGATCCTTGAACGCTGGTTTGAAACGGAAGTCCTCAAGGCAACGCTTGCAACCGACGCGGTGATCGGAGCGTTTGCCTCGATTTCGCAACCAGGCACGGCTTATGTTTTACTGCAC
>CAYMFZ010000049.1:0-6034 GCA_964389585.1 uncultured Pirellulaceae bacterium
AAACCCGTAATAAACTGCTGATGAAGCCGGGCAAGACAATTCATCAAAGGCTGTAAATCTGACATTAGAATTTAGCCAAACGTCGACAGAACGCTTAACCAAAAGCCAAATCCAACAACCGTCATTTACATCGTGAATGCCATCTGCAACCGCTGGCAGCTTTTCGATGTTTGATTTCATCCGTTATGTCATGAGACGAAGGCGGGAAACGGAGTCCACCAAGATTTCAGTATAAAACCGGGAAGCACCGACATTGTTCGCATTCGCACTGGCTGAGTCCAAAATTTCAGCCATTATGACCCAACAAAGCCTTAAAAACCGAAACACACCACCCAAAAGAACTAGTCTTGCTCCGTTCTCTTCGCCACTCGGTAAACTTCATCAAAGGTAGTGAAACCCTTGAGCACCTTTGCAATCCCGTCCTGATACAACGTGGTCATCCCCACTGACATCGCGTATTTCCGAATCTCTTGGGCTGGTGTGTTCGCAAAGATCATTTCTCGCACCTTTGAGTCAACGATCAGCATCTCGTAGATACCAACGCGGCCTCGAAAGCCGGATTTTTGACAGCTATTACAGCCTTTGCCACGCATGAAGGTCGCGCTTGCGACCTCTTCTGGCGTCAGCCCAGCCTCTTTAATCTTCTCCTCGCTTGGTGTGTGACGAGCTCTACATTTTGGACAAATCGTTCTGACCAAACGCTGAGCCAAGATCGCGACAACCGAGCTGGCAACCAAATATCCGGGCACTCCCATGTCAATCATACGTGTAACAGCCGTGGGCGCATCGTTCGTATGTAGAGTACTGAAAACAAGGTGTCCAGTTAAACTCGCTTGGATTCCCATCGAAACCGTCTCCGCATCTCGCATTTCTCCAACAAGGATAATATTGGGAGCCTGACGTAACATCGAGCGAATGATGCGTGCAAAGTCCAATCCGATCCGGTGCTTAACCTCAACCTGATTGATCCCTGGCAGGTAGTATTCCACCGGATCCTCCGCCGTAATGATCTTGCGATCTGGGCGATTTAGGCCATTTAGGGCAGCATAGAGAGTCGTGGTCTTTCCAGAGCCAGTCGGCCCCGTAACAAGAATAATTCCGTTGGGACGCCGGATCAGATTATTGAACGTTTTGTACATGCTGTCAGAGAAGCCAAGCTGCCGAACGCCGATCCGGATATTGTCCTTATCGAGCAGTCGAAGCACCGCCGACTGGCCCATGTTTGTGGGGATAATACTTACCCTTAGGTCAAGCTCCTTTTCTCCCACGTTGACTTTGATTCGACCGTCTTGAGGTCGTCGTTTTTCGGCGATATCAATGTTCGACAGAATCTTGATTCGAGAGATGATCGCGCCCAACTGACGTTTTGGAAGTCGATCACGTTCGTGAAGCACGCCGTCAATTCGGTAGCGAATTCGCACCCGATCCTCAAACGGCTCGACATGAATATCAGAAGCTCGAAGCTGAACGGCTTCGGAGATCATGAGTTGGACCAAGCGAACGATCGGTGCGCTGGACTCATCAGAATCGGCATCGCCCCCTTCTGCGTCGTCCACGGTTTCAGTGAAGTCGATCGCCGTATCGGTGAATTCCTGCAAAATCGAGTCAGCCGACTCACCCTCAACCTGTCCGTACATTCGGTTGATCGCAAGGTTGATACTGGAGCGAGTCGCCAACGCGACCGTCACATCACGGTTGAGGATAAACCTGAGTTTTTCCACGGTATCCACGTCGCCAGGCTCACTCATCAAGACTTTGAGCCCGCCATCGGTTTCACTGAGCGGAAGAACGGTGTTTTCGCGAGCGACGGCCTCTGGCATCAGCTCGATCACCATCTCGGGAATCTCAACCTTGGCGAGGTCAACGTATTCCATGCGAAAATGTGAAGCCAAGGAACGCATGACTTCTTCTTCTGTTGCGTAGCCCAACTGAACGAGGGCTTGGGCGATTGGCTTGCCCGTTTGCTTGGCCAAGTTCTCTGCATCGACGACTTGGTCTTTTGTAATCACGCCGGAATCCAGCATGATCTTTATGAATCCTTCGACTTTTCTTGTTGCCATCTTGTAGATCTTTCAGTGCTTCGTAGAGCCTTGCGTGAACGCTTTGCAGGGAGGGCAGGGGCCGTAAGAAGTGCTTCCTTAGTTTGTTTGGTTAATGACTATCTTGATCCATCGCTAGTAGGATTGTCAATCAATTCCGGGAAACAGACGCATTTCGTTGGACTATTGGACCGCGTTATTTACGAAAACCTGCACGTGCAACAGGCCTTGAGGCAACGAGCTTGGCACGACGTCTGTTTGCCAAACAGGCACGACCCCGACCGCTTGCCCCGGAATCGTTGGCTTCTGAGGTTCGTCTATTTCCGCCACACCTGATTCCAGAACAATTCACTTTTATCGTTTTCAAATTCAATTTAACAAATTCAACTTAAAGCCAGATTAACACGTGGCCAGATTAACACGTCAATCAACGAGGCCAAGTCATTCCAGGCCGACTGTCGACTGGCCCAACTCTTTTCGGGCGAGCTTGCAAATTTGGCTTCATCCATTTTGGTCTGGCCGCGGTAGAGGCAGCCGTGTCGGTAGAGGCAGCCGTGTCGGTAGAGGCAGCCGTGTCGGTTGAGGCAGCCGTATTTTGCTTGCGAGCTTTCAACCAAAAATCACGGGCCTGACCTCGAAGACTGTCAGCCTCCGCATAATGGTTAACTTCCTCAAGATTGGCAGCAATCGTTTCGAGCATTCTTGCCGACTCACGCAAAGTTTGAACCGCCGATCTGGGTGAACTCAAATTTCCAGAATACGCTTTGGATGCTGCTTCCGGCTTTTCCACCAATCGCTCGAGCTCATTATTAAACTCAGCATCAAGTTCGTCGGCGTCAATTGTCGTCCTAAGCCCTCCACTAATTGGATTCTCTTTGATTATCTGATTGAGGCCTTCGAGCTCCTTACCGATTCCTCCACCCAACTGACGTCGAATTTGATTGATGTCATCGATCACAGCTTGATCGACTTTGCCAATCGGCGGCAGCTCTGCCGACGAACGAGGGCTTGGAGAATCTCCTTGCTTTCCTTTTGAATCGACTTGGCTTAAACATCTGCTACTCAAAACAAAACAAAAGACCATTGTGATGGTTATGGCGATCAGATTTTTCATGTCAGCCTCCCGGCGGCTTGCTTGGCGAATTTGCTGGCGAACTATTGGTACGACTATAAGGAATGATCGTTTTTTCTTGAAAGCTCAGTTGGAGCCAATCTGTGAGCCAATCTGTGGCTAGCGATGACTGGCCTAGCAATTCGGAGATTGGCCCGGTCGCTTACGTGTCACGGCTCACTGGGGAGGCCGGGCGAATGAGCGATGCGTTTTTATGGAGGTAGTCACCAGCCCGGTTCCGTTGCTGATTCCCTATTGGCCAATCTTCGAATCACCGGGCATCAACGATCAACCGGAACGAACCGAACGACCTTTACCCAAAGCCCAAGTCAGCCACCAAGCATTTTGAGCCGCTTAATCGGACGTTCTTATGCCTAATGGGCCGTGAAAACCGACAAAAAATTGACATTCCCAACGGACAGCGAGTATCTTAGAAATAGCGAATCCTTAAGATATGGGATTCCCAATAGAGCCCCAAAAACCGCGACAACGCTTCCTCGCCTCCGTCGTGAAAACCGAGCTCCACGATCGAGATCAATACCGCTGAAAACCAGTTTGGTTCTAAGCTTAAGCAATTCAATATGAGACGAGTTCCCATGGCCCATTCTCAAACCAATTTGATTTCACTTTTTGGTTCACGCCCACAGCTTCAACGCTTGGGTCGATTCGCAATTGCCGCGATGATGATCCTAATTTGCCTTTCTGCAAACGTGAAAGTGAACGGCCAAACGAAGCCTGCTTACACTGAGCTGGAAGTTTTAGAAAAGTACCGAGTCGAGCTACCTCCATTCGATGCCACAAAAGAAGAACTGGCGGAGAACAAAAAAATCAACCGAGCCGCTGAACGGCTCCAACGTGAATCGTTCGCCAAGGTCGATGATATTTTGGAGAACAATGGAAACTTTACCGACCCGATCGTGGCTGAGTATTTTGAGCAATTCGTTTTTCCCTCGATGACAACTTTGGACAATCGTGTCCTGTCAAAATTGGGTGAGAAGCGAGCGAAGTTCATCAAAGACTTTCTTGGCCCAGATGTTACAGGCAACAATCGAACTTCTGTAATTGATTTGACGTTTCGTGCAATGCAAAGCACCTGCGTCAACACGAAACTTCATCCCGCGGCGAGACTGAACGCTGTCTACTTGATCGGAATGCTCGACCAAGTTCCTGGCTCAAGTCGCCCGCCACAAATGCCGGTTCCGTCCAAAGTAGCTCTTAAAGGCCTGCAGGCCATCTTGGAAAAACCTGACAATGACAATCGGTTTCCGCCTTACTTGAAGGTTGCGGCTTTGGCGGGAATTCATCGCCATGCAGAAATGGACCGGCTTGCGAACGGCTCTCAAATTGCTGGCGCCGACAAACAAGCTTTAGCCGCTCTTGCCGCTGGAATGCTCGACAAACCCAACAAGGACGATCTGTCTTATTGGCTTAAGCGTCGATCGATGCAGCTTCTAGGACTGATCGGCGACACGAACTCGATTGATCGCGTGATTGCAACTATGAAATCGGAAGACGCTGGTTTTTGGTTGAAATTCGATGCTCTAGAGGCCGTTGGAAAACTAAAGCTGGGTGCCGGCGACAGTGCAAAGAACAAAGAAGCCTCACTGGCAATCACGGAATTTCTAGCGAGCTCTTTGGATAGTGAATCGAAGTCGATCCAAAAAGCCCTCGACGATCTTGTTTATGACCAACTGCTTTTTGACGGCACCGACTTGTTGGAAACCGGCACCAACTACGAAGCCAACTCTCCTGCTTCAACGGGAGCCGCTTTCACCGGAAGTGGCGGAGACTTGGGCGGCGGAATGGGTGGCGAAGGTGACTCACGTGGGGGAGGCGGAGGTGCCGGCGGCAAATTTGGTGATATGATGGGCGGCGGTGGCGCCGGAGGCCCTGGCGGCGGAATGGATGACATGATGGGTGGAGGAGGAGAAGGTGGTGACTTCGGCGGTTTTGGTGGCGGAGCCTTCAGTGGCGATGCTCCACAAGGTGCAGACGTTAACCTTCCCGTTTACCAACTCAATTCAATTCGTCGTCGTATCAAAGCACTTGCTTTTACAGGCTCAAACATTCTCGGCGGAGAAACTGGCCAAGCCGGACTCAGTAAAATTGTTGACGACGAAGGCAAAGCGTTAATCAAAGGCGTTGTTCGCGAATTGAATTATGCACTCAACGAATCCAATGCTGGAATCGTTGACCTGAGCGCAAAGAAATCGAATGACGAACCTGATTTTGGTGACGAACCAGAACCAAGTACCACTCAGAAACTGATCGACCTATGTGAGCGATCATCCAAGAAGCTAAATGGATTGGTGCGAACTGCAAAAGGCGAGCCTGATCCCGTTGCCGCACCTGGCGCGGCGGAAACAGCTACTGCCGATGCACCCAAGGCTCCATCGGCTGAGACTCCGTCGGCAAAGACACCAGCGAGTAACGAACCAGATTTTTAAAGCGTGCGTTGTTGAACGCAGAATGGAAAGTTTCTTTAATCCGTCCGAATGCTTAACGCGAGTTCTGATTGATTCGCTCTACAGATGCGTTTGCAGATGCGTTTGGGTTTCGCAATCGTGACGGCTCGATCTTTGATGAGCGCAAGACGGAGCAAGTCGTGGGAAGGGAGAACTTTCCCTCAAATTCAGCCGCCACGCCTTAGCGTCCGGTTTACGCGATGATTGAACCGGGTGCTAACGCACTGCGGCTTATCTAAAGTTAAGCTGAACGGGTGCCATATGTTTACACTTGCCGTTCGTTTGTTCGCCGGAAGCATGCTCACGACAAGCGTGAAGCTGGCACCAATGATACCGTGGCACATCAGAGATATCGTGGCACCCATTGCTACCGTCAAATCAGGCCTGACTGATGAACCACTAGTCTAGCGGTTTGTCAG
>CAYMFZ010000049.1:6044-17113 GCA_964389585.1 uncultured Pirellulaceae bacterium
TCCTGAAATTCAGACCTTAAATTCAGCCGCCACGCCTTAGCCTTCGGTTTTAAGTGATGATTGAACCGGGTGCTAACGCACTGCGGCTTATCCTAAATTAAGCTTTTGACAAACCATTCCAAGCATGAAGCATCGTCTCGGTGATACGAGGTGATACGATCAAACAAATAATCAGGTCTGATAAACGATCAGCTACGAATCGCTTTGCTGATTGATTGCTCAAGCAGTTCCGCCAACTCAGCGACGAACGGGTTGACCATCACGCCCGCCGGATAAGCACGCAAACGATGATATTCGACGCCACCAGTTGCTTCGAGCTCAGTGCCGAGATGGCATTTGTAATCTCGTTGCGGTCGGAAATGGAATAGACGACCGGGATAGGGCTGGGGAATGTAGGCTTCGGCCATGTCATCATGAATTCGCCAGAGATCTGCCATGTTAACGTTGCTGGCGGTAATCTTTCTGGGCGTTTCCGTTTGCTTGCCCCACTTTAGTTTCGAAGCAATCTTTCCTCGCCAGACCTTGGTGCGATTTTTTAAGGCCGCAAATTTGGCTGACATAAACTGCTTCTTGTCGGAAAAATTGAGAAGCAAGAAATTTCGGATATGAAATTCGACTCGTTGAATTTCATAGCTGGCCTTGGTCATCGTCGTTGGATTGGTTGATGGGGCATCGAGCCAATTGTAAGTCTCGATCATTCCCAAGAAAGCGACTTTTTCACCAGCGTTGATCAACTGTTGAGCAATCTCCAGCGCCAACGTTCCACCAGAACAATAGCCAATCAAATTGTACGGACCCGTTGGCTGAACCGCGCGGATTTCTTGCACGAGACCACCCGCCATTTCCTCCAACGTATCTGGCAGAGGCAGTCCATAGATGCCCGGCGAATCAAGCCCATACATCGGTTGGTTGGGGCCAAGGTGATCTGACAACTCGTGATAGACTCGCGTGAAACCATCGGCCGCGGGCGTGCAGAAAATGGGGATCAAGTCACCACTTGGCTGAATCTCCACCAGTGTAGAAAAATCGGGAGCCGCAAATGTCTGCTGCTGACTTACAGCGGAAAGCTTCGGAGCTAAACTGCCAGAAGCTTGATTAACAGTCCCGAGATTACCTTGTCCGTTGCTCAGACTCTTTTTTTTTTCGAGAGCATCAACGGGGTTCGCCTCTCCGTCTGGGAAAAACCCACCCCGTCGAATGTCGAGGCAACTTTCCTGAACGACTTTGATCACTTTCTCAACATCCGCATCCGTGTGCTCGGTTGAAAGAAAGCAGTTATCGCCCCAACCACGTGTGAAGACACCTCGGTCGATCATGTAGAAATACAACATGTCCGCGTATTCCAAATCTGGTGGGAACATGAATCGAAACTGAGACGCGAACTGAGCGACTCGAATCGGAAACAACTCACGCTCAAAAAATGCATTGAGTGTGTTCACCAAGTAGCTTGTTTTTGCAGTCAGGTTTTCCTGTAACTCAGGGCCTTCTTCCTTCAATTTCAATAAGACCTGATGGGCGGCCGCCAGTCCAAGCGGATGCCTGACAAACGTGCCGGCAAAGAACGTCATGTCGGCTTCTGGCTCGGAGTCGTCTTCGAATCGCCAAGTCCCGCCATCAAGTGCATCCATGTATTTCGCTGATCCGGCGAGGGCGCCAATCGGCATCCCACCTCCAAGAATCTTGCCGTAGGTTGACATGTCTCCCCAAACGCCAAAGTACTCTTGGGCACCACCTTGAGCGACACGAAATCCTGTGATGACTTCGTCCATGATCATCGCCATGTTGTTTTCGTTGGTGATTTTTCGAATCGCGTGAAGAAATTCTTTAGGTTGCAAAAACGGATTGGCACTTTGAACGGGCTCAATCAAAACAGCGGCGATCTCGTCCGCACGATCTTGGATTGTTTGAAGTGCTTCTGGAGTTCCATAGTCCAACACGATCATCGTTTCGGCATTGGCTTGCGGAATTCCAGGCGCGGCGGGTGAGCAAATATTTCGTTTGCCAATTCGAGTCGACCGTACAAGGACCTGATCAAAGTTGCCGTGATAGTCTTTGTTGAAGTAAACGACTTTCGATTTCCCAGTTACGGTTCGGGCCAATCTCATCGCTGCCATCACTGCTTCTGATCCGGTATTGCAAAACGTTGCGCGATCTTTTCGAGCAAAATCACACAGAAGCTGCGCGACCTCGCCAGCGATTGGAGATTGAGGACCGACCTCAACACCTCGATCAAGCTGATCATGCAACGCATCGGTAATAAATTTCGGCGATTGCCCGAACAGATTCAGCCCGAACCCCATCGCGATATCGACATACTGATTGCCATCGATATCCCAAAGCTGAGTGCCTTTCGATTTTTCGACCGCAATTTGGTAGACCATTGATTTCCAAATCCGTCGATAACTTGAGACACCACGTGGGTCCGCGAAATGGTCTCTGTGTGTTTCGGCATGTTCTCGAGATTTCGCAGTCCGACGAATATAGTTCTTCATGAACTGCGATAAATGGTCTTGCTGTCGGTCGGTCAAACCGTTGTTCAATCCTTTTCGAATCGGCTTGTAAGGACCAAACCTCGCGTGCTTTTTGGCTTCGGGAGTTTTAGAAACTTCGATTGGATTTTCAGTTGCTGTGTTTTCCAATCCGCACGATTGCGTGGTTTCACAAGGCGTTTCAAGACAAGCGGCATCTGGATAATTATTCGCTCGAGCCTGAGCCGATGAGTTGGAATTCGTTGGACTCTGGGCTGGGCCTGCTTCGGCAGGCATCGGGGCGAATGTATTGCCCAATAGCAAATCCAAATGCTTGGACATCAGCAAATTGTGTTGGGCGATAATCTGCTCAGCCCCCTCCAAGCTGGTCGCATTCACAGGCATTGTAGAATTCGACATCGAATAGGAAAGAGATTCCGTTTGTCTCGGTGCAGGAGGGAGGATTCTTTGAACGGGAGTTTGCGGTGCCTGTTGCGGCGCGATTGGTTGCGAACGCTGAGGTTGGACTGGGGCTTGAGGTGCAGGTGAACTGACTTCCTGCATCCCGTTTGAAGCAACTGGAGTTGGTGCTGGACTTGATACAACAGGAGCCGCTTCGTCTTGAGCCTCTTCTTTCGAACGCTCGGCGAGATGCTCAAGCAAAAGCCCAACGGTGGAAACGTCTTCGATTAGTTGACGGAACGACACGCGGACACCAAACCGCTTTTGCAATTCCATACTGAATTGGATCAGGAACAGGGAGTCGAATCCCAACTCAAGGAAACTTGCATCTCGGTCAAGATCAGCGATATCGTATCCCGTTTTCTCGCGCAAGAGCGCCGAGAGCTTAGTTTCAACTTGCTGAAATTGTTGTTGGTTTCGGATCATCTTCTTTATCAAACTGGGTCTAAGTGTTATTCGTCTGGCGTCTTTTTCTGTCCAAAATTTCCATTTGGCGATTCATCAATTCCATTTGCTGATCAAGCAAAGCTTGGATAGCGGATTGCCGGGAATTCTGCGGCGGGTTGATTGGTGGTTCGGCTAGGTTGAAAGCTTGCGGAGTCGAACTAACTGCGACTTCTTCGGGAGACGAGGCAGTGTTCTGCGTCAAAGGCAGCGCTTCGTTGGCGGTACTGGTTTGGCATTCAACGGGAGCGATCTCTCGATCTTCCAACTCAGTTTTGAAAGTAAACTGTTCGCGCTGGAATCGGTATTTTGGCAAGTGAACTCGTCGTCGATATTTTTGCTCGTCGCCCTGATAAACCGCATCCCAATCGACGCTTGCCCCACGCAGCCAAAGTTGCCCGAGCGCGGTAATGGTTTGTTGGGCTGGCGAGATCGTTTGCTTTACGTGAGGCAAACTTGACACGATGTGATGACGATCTTTGTCTAGTGGCTGCTGTCGAGACAGCGTACTCAACGCTTGGTTTGGGCCAACTTCCAACAAGACAACTTCACCCTTGTTGCTATTACAGTCTTCGAGGATGTTCTCCATCGCCGCCGAGAATCTTACGGGCTCTCGGATTTGACGCGCCCAGTAGGTTGGGTTAGTCGCCATGGTTGAATCCATCAAACGCCCGGTTACTGATGAAACGATGTCGATGTTTGGCTGACTCAATTTGACTTTGCGGACCTCTTGCTCAAACGGTTCAATCGCCGCGTCCATCATCCGCGAGTGAAACGCGTGCGACGTTTTCAAAGGTCGAAACGCAATTTGATCGCCAGCGTCTTTTTCTAGCGATCTTGCGAAAGCCTCAACTGATTCTTCTGTCCCGGATACGACGCAAAATGCTGGTCCATTGATGGCGGCAATTTCAAGTGACGACGGAAGAATTTTCAACAGCTCGTTTTCAGGCATTTGAACCGCCATCATTGCGCCAGATGGCAATGCCTGCATCAATCTTCCGCGAATCGCAACCAACCGCGCCGCGTCTTCCATGGACATGACGCCAGCGATTGCAGCGGCGGCAAACTCGCCAACACTGTGCCCAATCAGCTTTGTTGGTTGAACGCCCAACGACTGCCACCATCGTCCAAGTGCGTAAGAAACGACAAACAAAGCAGGTTGCGCAATTTCGGTTTGATGAAGCCGCTCATTGTCAGCTCCCTCGTCTGCGAAAATCAAACTCCTGAGATCAAGATTCAAATGCTCTTTCACAGATTCTGCGCAAGCATCTAAATGCTCGGCAAAAACCGACTCGGATTCGTAAAGGTCGCGGGCCATGTTTAGATGCTGCGAGCCTTGGCCCGGAAACATGAACACAACGGGGGTATCGGATTGGCGACTGGCAACCGTCATCGCCTGATTCGGCTTTCGCTCGCTCAGCAACTGGGAAGCCTGATCGGCATTTTTTGCGACGACGATTCTTCTGTGTCGAAACGTTTTTCTGCCGACCTGAAGCGTGTGGCAAACGTCGGCAAAATTTTGTGGATTGGCAACTAGATGATTCGCCAGATCGTCGGACATTTGATCGAGGGCGTCAATTGAACGAGCTGATAGGCGAATCAAATGGAAAGGACGTTTCGAAGCTTGGAAGTCCGCAACGGGCGCTTCTTCCATTACCAAATGGGCATTCGTTCCACCAACTCCAAACGAGCTAACCCCAGCACGGCGTGGCATGTCATTGGTTTCCCACGACGTCAATTCGGTGTTGATGACGAAGGGGCTGTTCTCAAAGTCGATTTTGGGATTCGGCGAAGTGAAATTCATCATCGGTGGAATTTGACGATTTCTTAGTGCCAAGCTTGTCTTGATCACGCTGGTCACGCCTGCCGCGACGTCAAGATGGCCCACATTGGTTTTTAGCGACGCGATTCGACAAAATTGTTTCTTGTCCGTCGTATCCCGAAAAGCCTCCGTGAGCGCTTGAACTTCGATCGGATCACCAACCAAAGTGCCGGTTCCATGAGCTTCGACGTACGTAATTGTGTCGGCCGTGATTCCTGCCCGACGATGGGCCAAACGAATGGCAGTTGATTGTCCTGAAACGCTGGGCGCCGTGTAGCCGTTTTTTTCGCCGCCGTCGTTGTTGACACCCCAGCCTTTGATCACAGCGTAGATATCATCACGATCCGCAATCGCATCTGACAAACGTTTCAAAACAACCGCACCAACTCCATCACCAAAAATGGTTCCACAAGCGTTGGCGTCGAACGTACGACAGCTTCCGTCCGGTGACAGAATCGAATCTTCAGTGTGAAGGTAGCCTTGTTGTTGAGGAAAGGTTACCGTCACTCCGCCAGAAATTGCCATGTCACACGAACCAGCAACTAAGTTTTCACAAGCTTGTGCGATCGCGACCAACGACGTCGAACAGGCTGACTGAACGGCTACCGCGGGTCCGCGAAGGTTCAATTGGTAAGCCACTCGTGTCGACAAATAATCTTTGTCATTAGAGATTTCCGCTGACAGAGAACCACCCGGAAAGGAGTCTGCCAGTTCAGCTCGAAACTCCGCGTCAGCCGCCATCCGAGTGAAAATGTAAGTGTTCATGTGGCAGCCAGCGAAAACGCCGACTCGCACTTTTGTTTCATCTGGAATGTATCCCGCGTCTTCCATGGCGTGCCAAGCCGTCTCCAAAAAGAGACGGTGCTGCGGGTCCATGTCGACTGCTTGCTTGGGATAGATCCCAAAGAATTTCGCGTCGAAATGATCACCATTCTTGACGACTGCGGCTTTGGCAACAAAGTTCCGATTACTTGGCAATGAGCTGCCCGCCCGAGGCGTGACATTAGTTACACCACTGACACCTTCAACGAGATTTTTCCAAAACGCGGAAGTGCTTTCGGCACCTGGAAATCGACCGGACATTCCGATCACGGCGACGAATTGATCATGGCCTTGGTTTTCGGATTGGTTGGGCTGAATAGACAAGGAAATTCGCGGGTGGAAGCCAGAAATGAGTGAGCAATCTATAGTGTTTGGACCTCTGTCCAATGTCAAAATTTATTCGGTAAAATCGCAAGAAAAACAACAGCTTTTGGGGGCATAAAATCAATCAAAGATTCATTCGCAAGAGGTGCTCAGACGATGCTCAGAATTCACCAAAATCGCTCCTGATTTAGCTTGATTATCAGGGGACAAAAAAAAGGGAACTTGGCGAACGACCTGACTCAATCCTCATTGCTATCGAGTACCACCAATTGAGAATTCGGTGATACCGGATTGCCGACCTGTCCCAAAATTGTGGTGACTTGCCCATTTCGAGGGGCAACGACCAACAAGCCAAGCTTGATCTCTTCGGCTTCCAAATTTCTGACCGAGTCTCGGTGTTTGTCTTCTGCAACTTTCAGCGACAACTTCAGTTGCGATAACTCATCGCTGACATCATCTTGATTCACAAAAATGTTGGACTCACTTGCTTCGATTGCAAGTTGAAGTCTCTTCAGTTTCGTTCGTAGCGCGAGAATTTTTGATTGACTGGCAAGATGAGCCGACTCGAATTCACCAAACTCCAATTTCGAAAGCGCTCCTGAAGCGAGATAAGTTCGGGTTGATTCGACGATTGCTTTTGCGTTTTTCTTGGCCTTACTCGCCAATTCAATTTCAGCGTGGAGCTCTTCAATATCAATTCGAGCCTTGGCAACCAAGATTCTTAGCTTCTCTTCGAACTCCGCCATGCGACAACGAAGCGATTCCTTTTCTTCTTCCGCATACCGAATCGCATCCCGGAAATCTCGAAGTTTGTTTTCGACCGTTGGGTTGGCCACCCTCAGTAAGTGGTCGCCTTCGTTGATTGCTTGTTCTTCGACAACAAGGACTTCGGTGATTTCTCCATCAATCATTGAGTTTGCGTACACGTAGTCATTCGCAAGAAAATCCCCACGAAAACAGTAAACGCAGAGCCCTACGCCGATAACGAAAGCAACAAGGATTTTGAACTTATGGGGTGAAAACATACTTTCGAATCAGTCTTCTAAATTTGAGTGAGGAAATCGCTTGGAGAGTCGTTTGGAAGCGTTGAGAGACAGAGATGCATCTAGAGATTTGTCGTATTCGAATCCGACGACCCGAGTCTAGTTAACAAAACAGAAAATCCAATTTCGATTCCGCGAAGTTCTCGAAACAGACTTGCAATTGAACGTTTCTACATCTGCTCATGAGCCACTTCTCAACCGAACGCCGTTGGCCCCGAGTGCGGTTAGCTTTTTCGGCCTAGTTTCATCAACAATCGGTTCACAATGCCTTGGTTAGAAGACAGCGCAAAATCTCTTAGATCCTCGGCTAATGCACCTGCCGTTTGATACCGTTCAGATGGCCGTGGCATGCAAGCCTTACTAACGATTTTAGAAAGCAACTTTGGAATGGCTGGATTGATCCTGCGCAGATTTGGTAGTAACAGCTCATCGACACATTCGAACTTTCGACACTCGGCACTCCAGGCTCCAATTCCTGAAAACGCTTCGAACATGGTGACACCCAGCGAGTAAATGTCGCTTCTTTTATCGTGGGCTCCACATGTCCGTTCCGGCGCGATGTATTTTGGCGTACCAACAATTCCAGTTGTGATATTTCCCGACCGAGTCGAATCAATACACTTTGACAATCCAAAATCGGAAATCCAAACTCTTGATTCTCGATCGATAAGCAAATTACCAGGCTTGATATCTCGATGAATCAAGCCTTGCTGGTGAATGTATTCCAAGCCACCAGCTATCTCCGCAAACAGACTCGCCAAAAGCTTCCAATCACTACGGAGGCCAGCACTACCATCGTGCTGCTGGTTGAAAAACTGCTCAAACGTAATTCCGTCAATTTTCCGCATGACGAAGTAAAGCAAATCATCGCTAAAACCATAGTCTAGCAATGGAACGATGCAGCGGTGATGCAACGAAGAAACGATCTTTGCTTCTTGCTTGAAACGCAGAGTTCGATTGGCAGCTTCTTGTGAATCGCATGCCATCACCTTGATAGCCGAATCCGTCCCAAGCTCCAGATGAACTGCGTGATAGACTACGCCCATCCCGCCGCGGCCAATCTCTTCCCGAAGCTCATATTTCCCGAGTCGAAAGGGCAACTCAATTTCGAGGTCAACATTGCGAGCCTTGCCGCTTGCCAGTTTGTTGGCCAAAACAAATCCCGGAAAATGCTCTTCAATTTCGGTTTCGAAATGCGGGTAGTCGATCCGGAATTTTTTGACACATGGGTTTTCTCCATCACGAGCCGTCGCAACAAATTCATCAAAGACTCTTTCGAAGTCGTCTTTAGGTGAGTTGTTGTCAGGGACAGAATTCAACTGTCTTCCCCCTCTAATGCTGAAAATCCAAATTTTAGTTCGCGAGCCAAGCACTATCTTGATTCGAACCACGATGTCCTTGTCTTCAGAATGTCGGAAATCCTACAAATTCCGGATATTTTTGCCTTTTCCCAACGCAGCCCATCATTTGAACTTTGGATATCAGAAGTTGAAAATTTGCCATGTTTCTCCCGATTGCATTCGTTCGGTTCTCAACTATCGTTGTCTCAACTGCCCCTTCCGATCTAGGATTGGCGAGCCCTCATTTTTCGCCTTCCGCTCCCATACGACACCATGATTATCAAACTCGACGAAGCTGACATTCTTCAGCGAACGAAATCAGAGTCCAATTCTCAACTGCTTAAGTGCGCGTTTGAAGATTCACGCCCCGAACTTTTGAAGCTAGTCTCGAAACGAGTCGGTTCAAAAATGGGCAGACGAGTGAATCCCTCAGATGTACTTCAAGAGGCTTACATTGCTGCCACGAAGAAGCTGGATAAATATTTCGAAGATCCACGAGTGCCGTTGTTGCAGTGGATTCAAAGCATTTGCTTCCAGTCTGTGTCTGTTCTTTACAAGCAACATTTCGTTGCAAAGAAAAGATCGGTACTCGTTGAAGATCACCAGGATGAGAATTCTTACTATTCGACTGCTTTCTTGGATTCAGCATCGAGTCCATCAGCCCGATTGATACGGGGTGAGGAACAAGAGCAAGTTTTCGCTTTGGTGTCAAAGATGGCAGAAGTCGATCAGGCAATTCTTTACTTGAGGTATGTCGAAGGTATTTCAAATCGAGAAGCCGCAGCGCGATTGGGCGTCGAAGTTGAAACAGCAAAAAAACGTCATGTGCGAGCTCTCAAACGCCTGACGAAACTCGCAGCAGAAAGTGGCAAAGCCGCTACGCTTTAGATGTCGGTTGGAATGGCAGGCGCGGAAATCAACGATGAGTTAACGATGAGTTAACGATGGGTTAACGATGAGTTAGGGCCAACGACAGGCGCTAACGCGAATCAGTCGAGAAAAAATCACCCGCTTGCAGTCGCTCTGCAAACTTCAACGCGCCGGCTTCGTTCAAGTGTAAATGATCGCTGAACGAACTTGCGTCTGTGAGGATTCCTTTTTGATTGATGACTGGTCTATCAAGTTCTGACTCAATCCACTTCAACCATTCCTCAGGTTGTGGCAAACGATCGTAGTAAGCAGGAAGATAGGGAGCCATAACCAATTTGACTTCAACCCCACGTGCTTCCGCCGTTTCGATGACGTGCCGAAGTGCCTTGGCATTTTCTTCTGACCGGAGCAGCGTCGTGTCGCTTGAATTCACAACCTGATTCATCGACTCTTCGTTAAGTTCGGAATTCATGATCCAGCCTTGATCACTCCGCTTGAGAAACATACCGCTTCGCCACATGAGCGAACTGTTGTATCGAAAAATTCGACTTAGCTTTGCGGCGTAATAAAAAGTCGGGTTCTTGTTGTGAATCAAGTCGCTGTACTTAGGATTTTGGTCAATCAAAACTGAAAACCGCTCCAGCGAACCCTTTTCCTCTGGCGCTCCCGCACAACTTACCTCAAGAATCAACAGTTTTGGCGGCTCGTGCTTTTCCAAATAGTCTTCCCACACAACAGGCATAGCGACCGCTGGAAGTGCGTTGAAAGACAAATTGGCGACGTCTTGTCCAGTGACTTTTTCGATCGCCGGTGGGTGAAACATGTGTAGCCCACGAGAGTTTCCAAGGACGACAATGTCGGCTTGAAGTTCGCCTTTGTACAGCATTGAATAGCGAAATCCGGACTTCATAAACAAACGCTCAATCAATCCACCGCAAATCCTGTCTCCGGCCACAAGAATGACCAAGAACATTAAGACGCCGATGATGTTTCGTTTATTCATAATGACGGTTCGAAAAAGTTACTGAACGGGTTGCAGTTGAGAACTCTATTTGAAATCGGTTGGGAGTTCACTTTTTAAAATTGAAAGTAGACAAAACTATTTCCGGTAAACGTGCCAAAGAATGCGATCCCCCACAACAGTACCGCGTAGGCCAAAGGACGTATCCAAGGAGCCTTGGCGAGAATCATTGGCACTGAAACGAATTGACAAACCAATTCCCCAAACGCCAACAATCCAGTCACTCCCATCGCTTTCAACAAAGGGATTCGATTATGTAACGCCGAAAAAGAAAGTCCGTCCAACTCGGCCACGCTGCGCAACAAAGTAACCGCTTCACTCATACTATCGCTGCGAAAGATGATCAGTGAAAATGAAAGAAACGTGACGACTAGAACCGGGCTGAAAGCTCGCCAACTCATTCGAACTATCCGAGAGGTTACTTGGTAGCCGGATCGTTTGACCTTTCGAGCC
>CAYMFZ010000050.1:0-5455 GCA_964389585.1 uncultured Pirellulaceae bacterium
CGAATCGTTAAGATTTGAAACGGTAAAAGGCATCGCAATAACTGCGGACAACACACAATCACTTCCACCACCGCCTAGATAAGTCGCTTTAAACACGGACCCGCCGACCGTAATGTTTTGCCCCTCGGATACGTTGGAGAAAACTCCAGTCACATTCTCTGCAACAACAAACGTCTCTCCCCCGCTTGGCACGAACCCGTTGAACAAGGCAAGATTCAAACTTCCACTTAAGTTGATACCACCAAGAACTTCATCGAAATCACCGGCGTTAATGCCCCCCAGTTCAATTTCAAGTTGCCCTGATGACTGAAGATTTGGAGCTGTGGTGAATGTTAAAACTCCTCCCGCATTGCTACCCCCAGGAGCCAAAACGCTTTGCAGCGATCCAAATGTAATATCTACGACACCCGAACCTTCTAGTCGCCCCCCAGTTTGCACGTAGTTGCCAAATGAAGTTGTGCCCGCAACCACTAGCGATCCATCTACCGTGACAGTTCCATCGGTTTGCGTGAAAACCCCAGGTCCAGTGATCCCAGAACCCACGTTCAGTGTCGAGCCGCTCTCAATGAACAAAGAGCCATTGCTCAGAATCTCAAAATTGCCATTGAGTTGAGACGAGTTGTTATCCAACAACGAAAGCGACGCATCGCCGTTCACAAAAACAGTCGTCACATTGCTTGTAAAGATTTCAGAATTCGAACCGCGCAATTCGACGACAGCCGTTCCTTGAATCTCACTCAGCTCACCGGAGAACGAAATAATCCCGCCATCTCGCGCAACCCAAGTTCCGGCATCCAAAAGGTTGGTCGAAAACTGAACGACGTTAGATAAGATTAATTCACCCGATCCGAATGAAGCCGTCGCCTCAACCGTGCCAGTGTTATCAAGCAAAACTCCAATGTTAACATTAGCCAAGATCGATCCAATTGATCTAAGCGTTCCCGTATTGACGAAACTTGAGGTCGTTCCCGCTTCAACAATCGTCGACTCAGACAGTTCGTAGGTGCCACTGTTGTTGATCGTCGCATCATTCAAACTGACTTGCGTACTTGAAATTTGGTTGATGGTACCTGTGTTATTTAGCACTCCGTTCAACGAGATTGAACCGGCAAGGCCCAGCGTCCCGTTATTAGTCAGATCGGCAACGTCAACTGTCGTCAAATCATCCCAAAAACTCGACCCTGCCAGTTCCACACTTCCACTGGATATAAGTGAACCCGTGACAGCTCCATCACCAATCGTCACGCCTGAATTAAACTCACTGGTAACCGCGTCCTGTTTCGCGCTGCCCGAATTGGCACCCAAAGCATGAATCGTTTGAATCTGCGAAGTAGACAAAGTCGAGTTGTACACACTCGTTTCATCAATCCGTCCATTGAAATGACCGAGTATGATGTTCGATACATTCTCAAAAGCTCCAATTCGAACCGGAGTCGTTGTCTGAGCAATCGAAGGTACACTGATGTTCTGAACCACGGTCGTTGTCAGCTCAACACCGTTCAGATAGATCCGCACTTGCTGAGTCGCGGCATCAAACGTCGCGGCAACATGCGAATACTGATTAAGCGAAATCGAAGCATTGGTCGTCTCAACAATCCTCGTGTTCGCCGTTGTTCCATCGGACGAAACACGGAAGTCCAGTTGACCGTTCGACTTGGCCCAAAAGCCCCATGAAATCTGATCGTCACCCGAATTGTATTTGGACGCAATCGTATAAAAGGAACTACTGCCTCCCGACAAAGCAGCCGGATTGATCCAGGCTTCAACGCTCAACTCCGTTGTGGAATCCAGCGAAGCCGAATCAGCAACCTCGACGTGTTGAGTGCTTCCGTTGAGCTGAAACGCTGAGCCATTAAGACCTGCTCCGAAGCCTACGCCACCAACATCGGTTCCGTCGTTAAGCCCAAGTTCGTCAGTGAAGTCATTTTCGCCCCTCAACCACAAGACCGCGCTCTCATCAATCTCGCCACTCGCCAAAGTCAGCGAACCAGCCAAGATTTCGATTTGCCGCGAAGTTACGATTGAATTGACTGCCTCGATAGAAGAAACGGTAATCGTTCCGCTTCCCTCGATCACAACGTCATCGGCGGTTGACGGAACAACGCCTCCCTGCCAGTTCGCTGGATCGTTCCAACTGAAGTTGTCGCCTTCACCCGTCCAGGCAATCACATTGGTCGAATTGAGAGCCGTCAGCGTGACATCATTGCCATCACCACCGACATAGCTGATCGTGTAAGAAACTACTCCATCAACAATCGTGTCGCCTTCCGCCAAGCCAGCAAACGTTCCAACAACGGAATCAGCCAAGTCGTTGTTAATGATGATGTACTCTTCACCACCAACGACATTGCTATAAAGAATCGTATCAAGCGTACCCGCCAATGTAACGGTGCCTGTTACGTCCACTTGGTCGTAATCAATTCCTGGGTTGATATCGAGTCCACCCAATTCAATTTCTAGAGTACCACTCCCATTGAGATTGAAGTTACCCGTGGACGTGATCCCCGGACTATTTCCAGGAGAAAGGGTGCCGGAGATATCGACCGATCCCGAAATCGTTCCAGACCCACTGACGACGGCGCCAGAATCAACCGTCAAACTGCTGGCTAGCGCACCATCTACAACCAGCTCACCATCGGTAATCTGAGTTGCCCCTGTGAACGTGTTAGCACCAGACAAAGTCAGCGTGTTAGCGCTAAACTTTCTCAGGGTTCCATTGCCTGATACGACGCCCGCAAGCTCTGCGTTTGCAATACCAGAGAGATTGACGAATCCACTGATTTGAAAATCGTTGGTAATAGGCGCAGTCACTTCTGAACTAAAGTTACCGCCACCACCGCCCACAATCGGACCGGTTACAAGTGCACCCGCATCAAACACTCGAAGAGTATTGGAACTCCCGAATTCAGTGCCTCCCGAATGAGTATTACTAGCGTTTAGATTAAGCTGCGTTCCTCCACCATTAACTCTTAATCTGCCAGCTCCGGAAACTTGGCCGTCTAGCGTAAACCTATTTCCACCAACAAGATTGAGTGGAGCTGAAAGAACGATGTCATTGGCGAGATCAACATCGGTGGTATTGGTTGCGAGATTTGTCTCTCCGAGAACGGTGAGTGTGCCCGTGCCCAACGACTCATCAACATTGACCCTGATTTGTCCGTCGCTTGTTGATACGCCCCCCGAAAACGTATTCACGCCCCAGAGATTCATGAGCAAGTTGTTGAATTTCTCGATCCCACCTGAACCAGAGATGACTCCGTTAAACGTAGTAACACTAGAAGTCGCCGGCACGATCAAGTTACCGCTTGTTAAGTTAATGTCGCTATCGATCTGTGCGACCACTCCATCCGACTCAATTTCACCATCGTCTAGGAACGTGATCGCAGTTGCTGCGGGCAACTCAGTGCCGATTCCTGCAATCACCAACTTCCCCGGCGAAACCCCCGCGCCGCTATCAAACGTCAACGAAGGTGTATCAATCGGCGCTTCCAATCTTAGGATACCGCCCGACTCGAGCGTCAAAGCTCCGGTTACCGTTTCTTCAGTGACAGTCAACGCTCCATTGGAAACAAGCAATTCTTCATTGCTTGCTACTAACTCAATCGAGAGTGCACCACCTGTATCGAAAATAATCGTATCGGTCGTACCAGGTTGGTCGATGACTACCGTACTTCCAGCTTGAGGACTGGAATTTGATTGCGCACCCGCCAATCCTATCTTGCTCCAATTGCCTCCGTCATTCCAAGAGTTAAGCGCGTCACCATCGCCATCCCACTGATGATCCGCCCACACACCTGTTACGTAAGTGTGGCCAGTCAATCCGTAATCGAAATTGAAGTCTTCGGTGTTATCGTTGTTGGTATCCACGCTCCAACGCGAAGTGCCCGCGATTCCGCCACCTTCGTTGACAACGCCAACATTGTCGTCGCCATCGTTGTCCCAATCCCCGACAACTGGAATATCAAGGTCGTCACCAAAGATGTAGGTCGTATCGATGCTTTGACCTAAACCTGTACCATCATGAACAGGATAAGGATTAGTTCCGGCTTCAGCATGATGCACGAACCATCGGTATTGCAAGTTCGCAAACCCATCGCGCACCGCCGCGACATCCGCGCGACCATCGCCCGTAAAGTCACCCACTTGAGGAATGTCGGTCGCCAAACCAAAAGTAAACGAAGCATCAATGCTGATCGTTGAATCATCAGTCGGAAAAGGATTAGTTCCGGCGACGCCATAATGCAAATACCAATCGAGAAAGCCACCATTGGCGCGAACCGCTGCAACGTCGTCGTAACCGTCACCATTGAAGTCAGCAACTAGAGGCGTATCGCCAGCCAAACCGAAACGAAAGAAATACTCTTGGTCCGTATCGCGATCCGTATCGCCTAACCATTGCAGCGCGCCAGCAGTGTTGCGCGTCGCAATGATTTGATCAAAACCAAGTCCGCTGAAATCTCCCGCTACGTATTGGTCGCCTGCAAACCCGTAATCAAAAAAGATTTCATGAGTTGTATCGCGCGTCCCCTGCAAAGGCTCGTTGTCTAAAAAGACATCGATCAAGGTAGCGTTACTCTGAGTCGCCGTGTTGCTGACCGTCCCGACCATGGTATCGAGGCCCGCGAGAAGATGACGGGGCTCCAACACTTCATAGTCCGCACTTGGACGGGCCGAGAATTTCTTTCTCTTATTGGCTGGACTTGAAACGCGCTCAAAAATTAACCGGAACTTTTCGGAAGCTGACATAACGTGCTCTTGCGCCTAATGGTGGGAAGCGAGGTACCAAATAATGTATCGTTAAACCCGACACGAAACTGCGGATCACAAACCCACCAGAATAACTTAAGCGCACCTATTCGAGAAACAGTTCAGTCGATGGGGAAGCAACTCAAGCTCGGCGATCGTGAACGTTTCGGGAGCCACGAAAATTTGACAACCAAAATGCAAAGTACACTTTCTGAACTTGCAAGAAACATTAAGCGAGATTTAGCAATGCGATCTCAATTCAAGATTTTTCGTTCCCCAGCGGCTGATCCTTAGTCAGCGAGACGAAGTCAACGCATGCAGGGGAATGAAATTTAGTCTTTTTTATTTCTTTTATTTTTAGACTTTTGCTTCATCGACGCAATCAACTCTTTAAAAGCCGGCAATGATTTCACGCCATCGAGATCGGGTTCAGAATACAAGTCAAACCAATCAGAAAATCCGGCTGCAACGGCTGAGTTGAGCGCCGACATTGCTGCGGCAACCAATTCATCTTGCGGCGCATCCTCGCATGTCGATGCAATCGCATAGCCACGCGCGATCCGAACCCACTGAGCCCCATCAGGATCGGCAAGCGCTTTTTCATCGGCCATTTTCTTCGCCGCTTCCCAATCACCACTCCGCGCGGTTGCAACCATCAACATGTTGCTGTGTTTCTCGCTTGGCGATTTCTCGTTCAGTTCCGCTCGCA
>CAYMFZ010000050.1:5465-17030 GCA_964389585.1 uncultured Pirellulaceae bacterium
CAGTTGTCGGCTCATCTCGAAACTCTTTTTGGCTCCCTCAACATCCGACTTGAATTCTTGCAAAACGCCCATCCGATAATAAGCAAGCGAGAGATGATACTTGAGATCGGTACTTTTTTCGTAATCCGTCGTCAAGGCTTTAGACAACTCCAATCCCTGTTCCAAAAGCTCTTCAGCGTGCTTAATCCGCTCTTCGCGATGTTCTTTCTCAAGCATCGCAACTTTTAGTTTATTGAATCCATACATGTCATTCATCTGTTGATAATTAACTCGATCCATCGGCGATTTCGTTTCCAAATCGAACTTGGCCTTCGCAGTAGCCAACGCACTATCATAGTTTTCGAACGCCCCCTCGAAGTTTGACGTCTTCAACTGATAGGTCGCCAAACCCATTCGCATCCTGCCAATATTCCCCGTGATGTTACTGAGTGTTTGCTTTTGAACTTCTGGTTTTTGATTTAGAAAATTCTCTTCGGCCGGAAATGTTTCCATCCAGTCTTCATAACACTTCTTGCTCTTTGTAAAGCAATCATTGAAAGCCTCTAGCTCACCACGCTTGTAATGATTGGCTCCTAAGTTTTGAAGAATGGCTCCTAAAGACATTTGAATGTCCCAGGCTTGCGGGGTGTCGGGCCCGGCATTTGGTTTTGGGTTATCAATGATGTCTTGAAGCAAACTCAGTGATTCATTCAAGAGCGAATGAGCCAACTCGGGTTCTGACTGCGTGCTGTCCAGCAAACCCGAATAAGTCTGCGCGATCCGGGCGAGATTAAGTCGAGCCGCGTCACTACCTTCCTTAACCACGATCCGTCGATGTCCCATCGAATACAACTTCTTGACATCAGCAAGTGCCTCTTGGTACTTGCCTTCCTTCTTGAAAATGCCAATCATGTCTTGCCGAATCGCCATCAGTGTCGGAATGACTTGCCCTTGCTCGTCATCAAATACTGACGAATCAATTTTTTCCATTGACTTTGAAAGTGACTTCGAAATCTCAATGCGAAGATCATTCAATTTTGGATCGGGACTCAAACGATCGTTAACATTTCGAAGTGTATCCTGAATGATCGACAAACCATTTTCCGCCTGCTCAACTGCGACCTTGGTTTTTTCTTCAGCGATTTCGGTTTGTTGGATCGCCACTCTCTTCTGTTCTTGGGCGATTTTTTCTTGAGCGATCGCGTTTTCTTTTTCGACTTCGATGACTTTGTTTTTCGCTGAAACTGTCGAATAAGCCCAAGTCGAAATGGCTGTCGTGCAAACCATCAAAGCAACGGCAGCCGCCGAAGGAATCGCAACTCTCGGATTTCGCTTACACCATCGCCAAGCCCGTTCCAATCCGCTGACGGGTCGTGCGCTAATGGGTTCGCCATCGATAAACCGCCGAAGATCCTTCGCCAACTCCGTACAGTTCGCGTATCGCGCCGAAGGCTCTTTCTGCAGCGTCTTGAGGCAAATGGTTTCCAAGTCGACGGCAATGGACGGCTGCAATTGGCGCGGTGGAACCGGCTCGTTCTTAATGACTTGCATCACGGTTTCAAATGGCTTGGCCGCGACAAACGGCGCACGACCTGAAACGAGCCGATACAGCAACGCTCCTAACGAATATTGATCCGTCGCAGGACCAAGCTGATCCGGCAGTCCCTTTGCCTGTTCGGGCGACATGTAGCTCGGCGTGCCCATGATCTGACCTTCCCGAGTCCGGCTGGAATCGCCATCGACAACTTTGGCCAATCCAAAGTCAGAAATTTTGGGAGTCCCATCCTTCTTCATCAAGATGTTTGCCGGCTTGATATCTCGGTGCACGATCCCGTTATCGTGGGCGTACTGCATCGCTTCGGCGAGAGTTAGCAAGACCTTGGCGGCGGCGCGAGACGAAAGTGGTTCATCTTCAACCATCTCTTTCAACGTCTCGCCGTCAACAAATTCCAGCGAGAAAAAAGGCAGTCCCTCGTGCGAGTTGATATCGAAAATCTGAACAATGTTGGGATGTTGAAGCTTCGCGACAGCCTGGGCTTCTAATTGAAATCGGCGCAAAGCCTCTTTGCCGATATGTTCGCCAGACAAAATCATCTTGAGGGCAACGTCGCGATTCAAAGTCTGATGGCGTGCTTTATAAACGACACCCATACCGCCACGACCAAGTTCGCTCATAACTTGATACTCGCCAATCATCGTCCCAATCGCGTTGGCGTGTCGATCACTTTTCTTGGCTTGGCGGGCCGCGATTTCATCCCGACTGCCCGATGTGTGCGCGGCACTATTAAACATGCTCGTTCGATCAGCGCCCTGATCGGAATCGAACTCGAATGACTGATCTGAACCTGTCCCAGAAACACCGATACTGATATCAGCCAACCCTGCCAAATCCTCGAAATTCTCGGCAGCGCGAGTCGGTTCGTTATTTTGATTTGTATCAATCGACAAATCTGAAACTGAGTCTGGCTGAACTTCGATTGGCGCAAGACCGTCAAGGCTGTTATCAATTTCGAACGCTTGATCTGATTGTGAATCTGAAATTTCGGTCTGATCTGGACTTGGCTCAGAATCAAAGTCGTCTGGCAAAAAGTTCGTTACATCGTTGGTTGAGCTCGGCGCGTCGGTCGAACTCGAAGGCTTCACATCGGGTTGAGTCTTGTTACCGACCTCGGGCTTAGTGATTTCGTTCTGCCCCAACGTCAAATCGTTTTTGACTGGCTTGTCGGGCGACTTCTTCTTTTTATCGTTCAACGAATCACGCCTTTGGGTGCTGATAGTGGGCGGGACAGAGACTGGGGTTCGCAAAAGAACTTGCAACTCTTATTTTCTCGAATCCAATTGGTTTGTTCAACCGAAATAGTATTCTAAATGAAAATTCAAGTTGGATTACGGATCATCAGGCGCGATGGGGAAGCCTCGGCTAGCACGTGGAATCGTTCATTGGCAGTCGGCGATCACTTCTACTTTCAATACGGAACTGTCGCCAGTCCAGGTAAGTGTCCCTACAAAATTTGGGCGCACCAATGCTTATTGAGATGAACTTGAATTGACACTCAAGGTCGTGACGACTGCTTTGCGGTGATCAGCTTTGATAGGAGACATACTACCAGACCGGCGTCGGTGTTCTCGCGCTGAAGCGACCTAAACCGCGCGATTACTACGAACGGCGTTCTCGCTGGTGAGCAACGTTCGTAGTAACTCGATTTATCGGGTTGGCCGAGGATAAGACTTCCCGAGGATAAGACTTCTTGACTGAAACGTCTCAATGCAAGGTGAGCAAAGGTAGTTAGGATCAGCCGCAGTGCGTTAGCACCCGGTTCTTAAACTATTTTCTCGGACAATCCTTTGCGCGTCTTGGCGTTCTTTGCGCCCTCTGCGTTTAAGCATTTCCACGGTGCGACGATGCCGACGCGAAAATCAACGCGATGAATTCTGCTGCGGTTTAGATTTTGGAATCCCAACCCATCGAGCCAACCGCCCTTCCCCGCCGCTTGCCCAGCCATGTTTTCCGTCGGTCGTAAAGTTGATCGCATGAAACCCTTCGTTAGAGACACGGTGCCACTTGTTTCCCAGGTCGCCAGACAAATCCGTTCCATTGGGACCGACGGAAACGATGTTTACTTCGCGACCATTGATCCACGTCGCGGCGCAGCTTCGATAACCACTGGGTGGCTGTCTTGGACTAGGCGTCGTCCAAGTTTTCCCGCCGTCACTCGTAACCGCGTAGTTGTTTGTCTTTGCATCAGGTTGTTTGTAGTCTCCCCCGACAGCGACACCATCTTTGTCATTGGCAAAACAAAGAGAAAAAATTCCACCCGCTGGACTGCGACCAATCGGAACCGTCGCCGCCGCCCAATTTTTTCCGTTGTCCTCAGAAACAAGAACCCTGCTGGATTGTTTCGAACTTCCCTCAACGTCACCACCCAACGCAATCATGAGTTTGTGTTCGCCCGTTACAATCATATTGGTTCCGCTGGCCGCAAAACCTGCTTCTCCCGCGATGGTTCGTGGTACCTGCGGAAAGAGTTTCCAAGACTTACCCGCGTCTGTCGTACCAAGCAGAAACAGGCTGTCACCGATTGGATCGCCCATCACGACGCCAACTTGTTCATCCCAAAAAGCAAGCGCATCCAAAAAGACTCGTTCGTCCGTGCTTTCGTAACAAAGCTTCCACCGCGAGCCACCGTTGGTCGAGCGATAAATTCTTGCCGGCGTTCCTGAAGTCATCGCGACAATGGTTCCATCATCAATCGCGTGGATGTCTCGAAAGTCCAATTCCTCTGCGCCAGGCACAATCTTCACTCGCCACGTTTCGCCACCATCGATGGAATTGACAATTGTGCCACCTGTCCCGCTGGCCCAAATTTCTTTTTCCGAAAGCACATGAAGTCCGCGCAAGCTGGCTTTCGTATCGACCGTCGCGAACTTCCAAGGCGAAGGAACGACCGCCACCGTCTCGTTATCAATCTTTAACTTTTCCTGAGCGGCGACGGGTGAAAAATCTATCAACAACGCCATCACGAAAAAGCAGAAAACTAAACATATACGATTGGAAAACGAACTTAATTTCATGGAATTCTATTTTTTCAATGGGCCGAAATAATCAGAAGTCATGATAATCAAAAGTCAGTAGTTTGCTTAGAACCAAAAGCGTAATTCAAAGTGATTTCTGCTTGAAGATCGCTACTAAATAATGCTTCGAATTAGCGTAACGCATCGCAGAAATCTCATCGCAATGATTGATGATGCGAACAACGGTCACACAGAACATCAGAAGTTCGCGATACCTTGCTGATAAGCGCCGTGCGGGTCGTCTTAATGTCACAATCAAGTGCACCTGTTCTTGCATATAAGATAATTCACATTATCTTATGACTCTTCCCACCAACAAGTTGTCTTTCTCCTCGTGCAACCATGAAATCAAAATTTCGAGCTCATCGGATTCCACTTTCCCGCTCCGACCATTATCTGAATGCCACCCAAAGATCCAATCAACGAAAAGGAGCGGCAATCGACCTTCTCGTTTTGTTAGTCGCATTTGTGGCGTTGTGCTTTTGGCTTGTTGGCCATGTTTACCTCACATTTTTTCCTTTGCCGGAAAGCAGTTCGGGTAGCATCGAAAACGGTAAAAAGCTTGTATCCAATACGGGCTTCGCCAATTCAACTGATGTAAACGAAACTCCGAAATCTACTGTCGGCTCCGTGGATCAAGAGCCTGAAGGATCGACTGATGTACCGCTTGCATCCGCTAATGTACCGCTTGAAAACAAAGAATTAGTCTCATCCGGTAATCCCTTTGAAGAGGAACCGACACAGCCAAACTTGGACGACAATTCGTTTCAGCCCATCAATGCGAATAAGGCAGACACAGAATCTTTGGAAAACGCATTGTTGAAAACCGAAGCAATGAAATCCGATTTTGCAAAACAATTAGCCGAGGTTGATCTCAAGTGGAAAACGAAACTCGCAGACTCAACTAGTAAACTGCAACAACAAGTTCAAATACTTCAAGACGATCGAAACTCAACGAACTTGGAATCTGAAAAAAGCGCAAAACTCTTGGCAGCAAAAGAAGCGGCGATTGTGCAGTTGAATAGAAGAATCAGCGAACTTGAAAAACTACCTCGCAGCGAACCGAACCAACTCAAAACAGTTTCGTTGCCTGAGTTTCGAATGTGGAAAGGAAGCAATGGCCGTGAGGCTGAAATGGCTTTCATTCGCTGGGACGGTGACCAGCTTGTGTTTGTGAACAAGGCAAACCTCGCATTCAAAATTCCCCTGACTCGATTGAGTAATGACGATCAACAAATTGTTGAGTCGTTAAAAGACTAAAGTTGCTTTCTGCGACAGTTTTGCAAAATCCTGCAATTCCTCCGCGCTATCATTTCCTTCTACCCATCTGCGACGAAGCGAATCTTACCGCACATTTCCGCGCCCTATTTCTGGAGTTTATTTTATGTTTGAAAAACTATTTGAAAATGTATCTCAACAAGTTGGGACGTATCTTCCCGGCATCCTGACCGCAATCGCCGTATTGGTCATCGGTTGGATTCTGGCTCATTTGATCGCGAGGGTTGTTCGACTGGCTCTGAAGAAGACCGGACTTGGCGAAAAGCTCTCGAAGTTGATTTCGGCAGATGGAACCGTCGATGCAGCCAAGATCATCGGCAAATGCGTGTTCTATCTCATCATGTTGTTTGTGTTGATCACATTTTTCAATGTGCTGAACCTGCCTGTTGTTTCCGAACCGATGAATGCGTTTTTACAGCAGATTTTCTCGTATGCACCTCGAGTGTTTAGTGCTGCGATTCTGGGACTAATCGCTTTTGTACTGGCTCGACTTGGACGAGATCTATCCAAAAAAGGCCTCGAAGCTGCGGACATCGACACTCGGATTTCAAACCTGGGTTCGGACGCGCAATCCGTCGTTGGCTCGGTCAAGGAAATTGCAAACGACGGATTGGAGCTTGGTCCACCAACAGGAAGAGTCGAAGACGGTGACGAGTTTGATTTTTCTCAAGAAGACGAAGCAGGATTGGCTGTGCCCCCTGAACCGACAGCTCGACCTGTCGCATCAGTCGGCAAAACCGATTCCGAAGTCAAATTGAGCCAGACACTTCCAGACGCAGTTTACTGGATCATCATTGCACTATTTTTGCCGGCCGTTCTTGGCGCGCTTCAAATGAACGGATTGCTCGAACCTGTTCAAGCAATGTTCAACAAAGCGTTCGCCTACCTTCCGAACATCATTGGGGCAGCCGTCATTTTTGGCGTGGGAATCTTTGTTGCCAAAATTGTCAAACAAGTCGCAAGCAATCTTTCCAATTCGATAGGCATCAATCGTTTGGCCAACAAGTTTGGAGTAGCTGATTCGCTGGGTGACCGAAAGTTCTCGGACGTCATCGGGATGATCGTTTACGCCATGATCTTGCTTCCAGTGGTCGTGGCTGCTTTGAACACGCTGGACATTGAAGCCGTCACGAAACCCGCCAGTGAAGTGCTTGGTCGACTAACTTCGCTGATTCCTGGCTTCATTGGGGCGGGCGTCGTTTTGGCTCTGGCCTACTTTATCGGAAAGCTCGTTGCAGACTTGGTACAAGACCTGCTGTCCGGCGTTGGGTTCGACAACATCCCTCAAAAGATCGGTCTGAATTTGGTCAACACACCAGAAAGCATTTCGCCTTCTAAGCTTGGTGGAAAACTTGTCCTGGTTTCGATCGTATTGTTAGCCGCCATGCAAGCGCTTCCCATGATGGGACTTGAAAATTTCGCGACCCACTTAGAAACGTTTGCAGGCTTCGCAACTCGGGTTCTGCTGGGAATCGTCATTTTGGGATTGGGCATGTACATCGCCAATTTTGTGGCCAAATTGATTGTCCAATCTGGAGCTAAAAATGCCAATCGCTTGGCAATAGTTGCCAAAGTTGTGATCCTGGTATTCGCAGGTGGTTTCGCATTACAGCAAATGGGATTGTCTTCTTCTATCGTCAACGTGGCATTCGCTTCGATTCTTGGTGGACTTGGATTGGCTGCGGCAATCGCGTTTGGATGGGGTGGACGTGATGCAGCGAAACGAATCTTGGACCGTTTGGTTGACTAGAAAATTGGCCGGCGCTGTTTCAATGACTCTTTGATAGCGAGCGATTACGAATTTGTAGTCGCTCGCTTTTTCGTCGACTCTCGAATTCAGAGCCTATGCCAAACTTGAAGGCCTAATTCTCTACCAAAGCTACGCTACCTCTTCGGCACACTTTTTAGCGTCGCCAGCAGGAACCGCCAGTACTTTTCAACGCTGGCGATCTCGCATTTCTCGTCAGGTGAATGCGGGTTCTTGATCGTTGGACCGAAAGAGATCATATCCAAACCCGGATAAACACTGCCGATGATGCCGCACTCAAGTCCCGCATGAACGGCGTTTACTTTTGGCTCGACTCCGAACAAGTCTTGATAGATCTGCTTCATCTCGCTGAGGATTTTCGAATCGGCGTTTGGTTTCCAACCAGGATAAGCTCCGGAGTGTTCAACCGATGCACCGGCGAGCCTAAAAGTTGCTTCGATCGTGTTGGCCAAATCATATTTCGCCGTCTCCACACTGCTACGAGTTAGGAACTGCACAACAGCGGTTCCTGATTCGACTTGGACGCGGGCGAGACTGGTGGAAGTTTCAACCAAGTCCGGCATCTCGTTGCTCATCCGCCTCACACCGCAAGGCGCTGCGTAAATCGCGTTCAACAGATTCTTTTGACTTTCAAGATTCATGACTTTCGCGGGTGACTCCGCTGGCTCAAGTGAAACCATCAAATCGGGTTCGGTACGAATCAGTTCCGTTTGAATGATGCCAACCAAAGTCGCCACATGTTTTTTGAATTCATCTGCTTTGCTCGCGGCAACGACGACGGTTGCAAATGATTCGCGCGGAATCGCATTTCGCAAACTTCCACCGTCAATCGAACCAATTCGCAAATCAAACTTTTGGTCCGCGTCCCACAACAAACGATTCATGATCTTGTTGGCATTGCCTCGACCAAGATGAATTTCGCATCCTGAGTGACCGCCGCGCAGCCCTTTGACTGACACCTTGAAAGCAGTCCCTGCTCCATCAAAATTGGCTTCTGAATATTTCAACTCGACATTCGTATCGACACCACCCGCACAGCCAATGCAAAGCTCGCCCTCGTCTTCGGTGTCGGTGTTCAGCAAGATCGTGCCGGTCAGAATGCCAGGCTTCAGCTTGAACGCGCCTGTCATCCCCGTTTCTTCATCGATCGTAAAAAGAGCTTCAACCTGTCCGTGCTCAATATCTCTCGATGAAAGCACCGCCATGATGGACGCAACGCCCATCCCGTTGTCTGCACCCAGCGTTGTGCCATTGGCTTTCAACCAGCCATCGTCGTCAATGAAAGATTCGATTCCCTGCGTTTCAAAATCGAAATCGGTGTCCGAGTTCTTTTGATGAACCATATCGAGATGGCCTTGAAGAATCACGCCTTGGCGATCTTCCATTCCCGTTGTGGCTGGTTTTCGAATGATGACGTTTCCAACATCGTCGACAATCGTTTCAAGATTGAGACTTTCGCCAAACGCTTTCATGAACGCGATGACTCGCTCTTCCCGCTTGGAGGGCCGCGGGACGGCGTTGAGTTCTTCGAAATGAGTCCAGACAGCGGTCGGTTCAAGTTTGGTAACGGCTTCGTTCATGACAGGCTCGGAGATTGATGATGCATTAAGTCGACATTGTAGTTTTATTGGACCCGAATGTCACCGATCAAAACTTGGTCCTTCTAATTCGTGTTATGATTTGCATTTCTTTGTTTCAATCGTTCATTGAAAGCGGGTTTTGTTTTCCATCTTAAAAAACTGGCGTCGCCATCGTATTCTTTCCAAACCACTGCCGAAAACATCCGTAGATTTGATTCGGCAAAACGTTTGGCAATACTCGTCGTTGAATTCCAATCAGCAAACCCGCGTGCGGAATTGCGCTCAAGTCATGTCTGCCGAGAAAACCTGGGAAGGCATCGATGGGTTGGTCGTCAATGACGAAGTCAAACTCACGATTTCCGCGACGGCTGCTCTTTTGACGCTTGGTTTGGCCGAGCCGTTTTACTTCGATCAAGTTCGTACGATCATTGTCTATCCCGGCCCCATCAAAAATCGAACGCTCGCTCGCGGGCTGTTACAAAGTGATGAAGAGTCGTTTTACTCAGGGCTCGCGTGGCAAGGTGGACCTTTGGTTTTTTCATGGGCGAGTTCACTGAAAGGCTCACAGCGATCGGGCGATGGAGCCAACGTGATCATCCACGAGTTCATTCATCATATCGATGGCATGGATGGCGAAATGGGAGGAACACCAATCATTGAGTCGGATGAACTTCGCGACGAATGGCTGTCCGTATTCAAGTCTCGATATGAAGAATTGATCGATAATCTCAATTCCAATCAGCGCCCACGCATCGACGAATATGCCGCCACCAATATGGCGGAATTTTTTGCGGTGGCTGGCGAGAGCTTTTTCGATTCGCCTGGACGTCTGAAGCATGAACTTCCCGATGTCTATGAGGTACTGCAAAAGTTCTTTGACATCAACCCGATCGAATTCGAAAACTAAATGTGTTTTTTGTTACCAGTTTTGATGCTAACAAAAAAAGTGTTTTAAAAACTTCTTCAAATAAAAACTGCGTCCACACCGTTTTTTCCAATTGGAATAATCATTCGATAACCACGCGTTATCAGTTGGTACCGCAATGGATTATGGAGTGATTGCGAACTCTTTCCCCATCTGAATAATTCCTAGCCGACTTTCAAAAGTCGTTATGAGCAACGCGGATCTTCCATCCCACCCCGAGAGCACTTTGATTGTGTTCCTTCGAATCAGAAGATCGCCACACTCATAACAAACTCTGTGTCCATAACACCAGAAGGACCCCCCGTTTATGGATCGTATCTAGTTTATGGATTTTTAGACTCGGGCTTTGCAACAAGCCCAAAACATCGTCGAGAGAAAAAATGAAGAGGACAATTTCGTCTATTGCCGCAGTACTTGCACTTGTATTTGGTAGCATCATCGCTTCAGGCGTCGTCGCCCAGCAATACTACTATCAACCCATTGGCTCATCTCCGGTTGTCGGATCGTACTCAAATGTTGGCACGCCAACGTATCAGTCGACTCCTGTCACCAGCTACTCTAGCAATGTTGTGAGCTATCCAAGCAATCAAGTGCAGTATCAGTCGTACCCACAAACGTACGCGCAGCCGGTTTATTCAACGCCGGTTAATACAGTGCCTTCCTCTTACTCGACCACTTCCAACTATTCATCTGCGCCGGTCTATTCGTCGCAGGTAACGTATGCGTCACCGCAAAACTATTCGTCGGCTTCAGTAACTTATTCGAGTGCACCCGCGACTTATTCAAGCAACGTGCAGTCGTATCCGAATGGAACCTACGCGTCTCAAACTTACCCGACTCAGACTTCTAACCAAGTCTATTCGTCTCAAAGTTACCAGACGTATCAACCACAGCAGACGTATCAACCGCAGCAGACGTATCAACCGCAGCAGACTTACACTTCGGCAACCTATCCGGTTAGCAGTTCTGTTGGCAGTTCTTATGTGCAGCCTCGAACCTATACTTCGAGTCGAAATGTAGTTCGCTCTCAACCGATTAACTATTCGACTTCGAATTATTCGTCGGGAAATCAGTACACTTCAACAAACGGTTCTGTCCAATCCGGATTAGCTCAACAAAAAGCAGTTCGCGCGGCCCAAATGGGTTTGCGTGGTCATCTTGGTGGCGGGCTTGGCGGCGCGAAGTACGAAGGCGTCGGTTGGTCTAACCAATCAGCTCAACGTGCGATCGAAAGCTGCTGTTATTGGGGGACTCGGCCAACGGCACAGATCGGTTGTACCCGTGGTTCAGATGGCTTTTGGTATGCCTGCGTGCTCTATAACTAATTAGAAGTTGAGCACCACCTCTTGAAGTAACCAAATGCCTTTCAGTCAGCAATGACCGAAGGGCATTTTTTTCGTCTTACTCCTACT
Organism: uncultured Pirellulaceae bacterium; assembly: GCA_964389585.1. Lineage (GTDB taxonomy): Bacteria > Planctomycetota > Planctomycetia > Pirellulales > Pirellulaceae > Mariniblastus. Next base: position 16,980 of record CAYMFZ010000050.1, read on the forward strand.
CCTACTCCAAGAAACCCTCTCAACGGCCAAAAGTTAGCCTTCATGCCGTCC
>CAYMFZ010000051.1:0-2889 GCA_964389585.1 uncultured Pirellulaceae bacterium
ATCCACTTGCGATTCCGTAATGTTGAGTGGTGGAGCGGTGAAAATCCAATTCCAACGCACGAACGTGAACATCCCTAGCTCACGGATTTTTGCCGCCATCTTCATGGTGGCTTCCATTTCTGAAGGTTTGGCATTCCAAGTCGTCACTGGTTCTTTCGTTTTACGGTTTTTGACCAACTCGATGCAGCCAAGCAAGCCTGTGTTTCTAAAATCACCTATCGATGGATGCTTGGATTTCAATCTTTCAACCTTCGACTCAAGATAGCAACCCATCTTGGCGGCGTTTTCAATCAAGTTATCTTCCTCGTAGACTTCGATTGTGGCCAGCGCCGCTGCACAACAAACTGGATGCGCTGAATAAGTCAAGCCCAGCGGTAACGCTCGTTCTTCATACTGAGCCGCAATTGCATCAGAGACAACAAGACCACCCAGCGGCAAATAGCCAGACGTGAGTCCCTTGGCCAGACACATCATGTCCGGCACGACCCCGTGGTTCTCAACGGCGAACATCTTTCCCGTTCGGCCAAACCCACTCATGACTTCGTCGTCAATCAACAAGATGCCGTGTCGGTCACAAATCTCCCGAACCAGTTTCCAGTAGTTCGGCGGGTATTTGATACAGCCCGAGGATCCATTCTCGCCTTCCAACAATACAGCGGCGACATTGGCCGGATTCTCGAACTCGATCACACGTTCGAGGGCGGCCGCTGCATTCTCGCCGCATTGCTCGAAGGTGCTGCTGTTCCAAGGACAACGATAGAAATATGGGTTCTCAACATGGACGTGATTGGGAACCGGTTGAGAATCCATGCCGAAACGACGTGGATCGCCTCCGGCCGACATTGCGCCATAAGTCGCTCCATGATACGAACGGTAAAGCGAAACGATTTTTGCACGGCCGGTGATGGCGCGGGCTAACTTGATTGCATTCTCAACCGCCTCAGCGCCGCCCAAAGTGAAAAAAGTTTTGTTCAACCCCTCGGGCGTAATCTCCGAGAGCTTTTTTCCCAGCCGCCCTCGAGCTTCAGTTGCCATGCCAGGATAGACGTAGCTGAGTTGATCCATCTGCTGGACGACTGCGGATTTAACTTTGCTGTGTCCATGCCCAATATTGACGTTCATCAACTGGGACGAGAAATCGAGGTACCGTTTTCCGTCTTGATCGTAGATGTAAACGCCCTCGGCGCGTTTGGCATTGATTGGGTTGAGCCCGCCTTGTTTTGACCACGAAAACAAAGTGTGATTCAAGCAGTCGTTTATGGTTTGTTGTGGCAGGATTGAGTCGGTGCTCATCGCGGGCTCGCTTCGGTTTGTCTTTTTCGTTTCAGCTATGAACCCTCTCAATGTAACACATTAGAAATCATTCAAATGTCATCCTGTTACCCAATTGGATTTGATTCTAAGATACATTGAAGATGCGATTGAGGCATTGTTTCTCAAGGGTCCGCGGAAGACGATGACGCCTCTGCGAAACCCAGATTTGGCAAACCATCATTTGGCGATTGAAAATGGATTCGGGAATCTACTACAGCGACTACCTTCAGCTTGACAAAATCCTGGGTGCTCAGGAATTGGAAAGTGAAAAACGTGGCAAGGCTGCCCATGATGAGATGCTGTTCATCATTACGCATCAGGCTTATGAATTGTGGTTCAAACAAATCGTCTATGAGCTGAAGTCGATCATCGATGTCTTTAACGACCCAACAGTCGAAGACAAGAAAATGGGCCAGGTCATTCATCGACTGGCTCGGATCAAGGAGATTCAAACTGTCTTGATCCAGCAAATCGACGTGATTGAGACAATGACGCCACTTGATTTTATGGAGTTTCGCGATCTGCTTGTCCCAGCATCTGGATTCCAAAGTATTCAGTTCAAACAAATCGAAATCATGATGGGAATCAAACGGCATCATCGAATCAATGCGGACAAAGAGTTTTTCCATTCGCGTTTGGCGCGACCTGATCTGGAGGTGCTTGACGAATTGGAGAAGAAACCAAGTCTGCTTGAGCTGACCGATCAGTGGCTCGATCGAATGCCGTTTCTTGTGTTTCAGGATTTCGACTTTTGGAAAGCTTACGACCAAGCCGTCAACAAGATGCTCGAGTCGGACGCTGAGATTATCAATAAGAATCCGACGCTGACCGATCGTGAAAAGCAGTTTCAGCAAAACGATTTGTTGATGACGAAGACTCGGTTCGAGTCGTTGTTGGACAAAGCCAAATTCGAAGAGCTACGCGAAAAAGGCGAATTCCGATTTTCACACGATAGTTTCTTGGCAGCATTGTTTATCAATCTGTACCGCGATGAGCCGATGCTTTACTCAGGTTTTCGATACCTGACTTTGCTGCTGGATATTGATCGGGGATTCACCAACTGGCGACAACGTCATGTTGGGATGGTGCAACGAATGCTGGGAACAAAAATCGGAACCGGCGGATCGTCTGGACACGATTACTTGTCTGCGACGACAAGGCAAAACAAAGTGTTCCTAGATCTTTTCAATCTTTCGACTTTCTTGATTCCCCGAAGAGACTTGCCTGTGTTGCCTGAAGAGTTGAGAAGGGGGTTGGGATTCTTCTTTGGCGGGAAACCGAGTTGAACAAAGTGATTTTGCCGAATTACTTGGGCTGGTTCGTGAGATGAATTTCAATTGGTGAATTGAAATGAAAATCACTGCTTGTTTCTCGCATCATGGGGTTCTTTGACAAGTTGACTTTTTTGCTTGTCAGTCAATTCAAGCGGAACCAGATGCAGCCCTTGGCGTTGATTGATGTCACTACCATTCCAAATTGCGACTTTGTTTCCACCGTTGCAAAAGGTAAACAAGCGATTGGTCGCATTGGAGTTGAGATCTTCATCAAGAATGATGGCTGGATTTAGTACGTATG